>CABUTH010000107.1 GCA_902494465.1 uncultured Collinsella sp. | reverse complement strand
TCTGGACTCCTTCTCTCACCTGTGGCTGCTGTGGCGCTTCGAAAACGGAACGCCCGGCGGCACGGCTAAGGACATAGCTGCCGATGCCAAGTCGCAGGACAGGTCCGGCACCAACGCAAAATGGTCGAAAACTGTGCGTCCGCCGCGCCTGGGTGGAGCCGAGCGTGTGGGCGTCTTTGCCACGCGCAGCCCGTTTCGCCCTAATCCCATCGGTCTCACCTGCGTCAAGCTCGATCGTGTCGAGTTCACCGACGATGGCCCCATCATCCATGTGCTGGGGGCCGACCTGCGTGACGGCACGCCCATCTACGACATTAAGCCCTACATCCCGTTTGCGGATTGCCACTCGGATGCGACCGGCGGCTGGATTGAGGATGCTCCGTGGCAAGAGCTCAATGTTGAGTTTCCGCGAGCGCTGCAAGATATGGTCCCGCCCGCAAAGCTCCCCGGCTTGGTCGAGGTCCTTCGCCAAGATCCGCGCCGCGCGGGCAGCAAGCACGAGCCAAACCGCGTCTATCATCTGGCCTACGCCGGGCTCGACATATCGTTTACGGTCGACGAAACCCAGCTAACCGTAGTCGCAGTCAACGACGCGCAAGACTAACCAGCCATTCGTCCGCACCCGTCAAATTAAGCGCCAAACTCCGCGCCAAAACCGCCCACGCTGGTGGACAATAACGCCTACCAAAACAATCACTTCGCACGGGAGCTCAGCATGAAATACGACTTTAGCTCGCTTATCGACCGCCACGGCATGGACTCCATCGCCGTTGATTCTTGGGGTGAGATCCCCGGCATGGCTCCAAACGCACCCGACGAGGGCTTCGATCGCATTCCCATGTGGGTGGCGGACATGAACTTCGCCACGGTGCCCACGGTCCAGGAGTACATCATTCAGCGTGCTCAGCATCCCATGTTTGGCTACTTTAACCCGCGCGCCGAGTACTTCGACCGCATCATCGAATGGCAGAGCCGCCGCAATGGCGTCGAGGGCCTGCGCCCTGAACATATCGGCTACGAAAACGGCGTGCTGGGCGGTGTCGTGTCGACGCTGCGTGCGTATGTTCAGCCGGGCGATGCGGTGCTGGTCCACAGTCCTACCTACATCGGCTTTACCAAGTCCATTGAGGCCGCGGGCTATCGCATTGTCCACAGCCCGCTTAAGCTCGACGACCAAGGCGTGTGGCGTATGGACTTTGAGGACATGGAGCACAAGCTCGCGCAAAACCACATCCATGCCGCGGTGTTCTGCTCGCCGCACAATCCCTGCGGCCGCGTATGGGAGCGCGACGAGATCGAGCGCGCCATGGACATCTATCGTCAGCACGATTGCGTGGTGATCTCGGACGAGATTTGGTCCGATATCATCCTGCCGGGCCACAAGCATATCCCGACGCAGTCGGTGAGCGAGGATGCCCGCATGCGCACGGTTGCCCTCTACGCGCCCAGCAAGACGTTCAACCTGGCGGGCCTGGTCGGCAGCTACCACATCATCTATAACGAGACGCTGCGCGACCGCGTGTGCGCCGTGTCCAACAAGACTCACTACAACGAGATGAATGTCCTCTCCATGCATGCGCTTATCGGTGCCTATCAGCCGCAAGGCTATGAGTGGGTGGACGAGCTCAATCAGGTGCTTGCCGATAATATCGAGTACTTCTGCAATTACGTGGACGAGCATTTTGAGGGCGTGTCCTATTCACGTCCGCAGGGCACGTACATGGTGTTTCTGGACTGCACCGAGTGGTGCCGCGAGCATGGCCGCGATATTCAGTGGCTGCTCGACGAGGGGGCGCGCGTGGGCGTGGGGTATCAGGACGGCCGCCCGTTCCACGGGCCCCGCCACATTCGCGTGAATCTGGCGCTGCCGCTTTCGCGCGTAAGGGAGGCGTGCGACCGCCTGGACCGCTACGTTTTTAATGCACGGTAAGTGAGCACTGCATGCGGGGCCTTCTGCCAAGTCGGCTGGAAGGTCCCACACGGTAAAGCGCCTGTAACAATTGGGCACTCGTGTGGTTTTGTTTGCTATTATCTTTAACCATTTCAGTCTGTAAACAGGATCGTATGGAGCTCGATGAAAAGATCCCGTCGCTCGGTTGCCATTTCGTTGTTTGTTGCGCTTGCAGTGGCGAGCGTCTTTGTCGTAGCGATAGCTGGCTGCTCCGGGTCGAATGACGGAGCCTCGACGTCTGCATTAGAAGGTTTGGACGCCTCGCAAGTCAAAGACGACGACCTCAAGACGCTCAACGTCGGCAGCGACCTCTATCCACCGTTTGTGTATACCGACGAGTACGGCGATATCGTTGGCCTGGATGTCGAGATATTGACCGAGGCTTTGGCCCGCATTGGTTACAAGCCAAAGTACCAGCTGATCGATTGGGAAAAGAAGAACGAGCTACTGGCGAGCGGCGAGCTCGATTGCGTCATGGGCAGCTTTAGCATGACGGGTCGCGAAAACGAGTATCGTTGGGCCGGCCCGTACCTTGCGAGCCGCCAGGTGGTCGCGGTCGATCCCCAGAGCGATATCTACACGCTTGCCGATCTTGAGGATAAGGTCGTGGCGGTCCAGTCCACCACCAAGCCCGAGGACATTTTGCTCAATCATGCAAATGAAAACGTTCCGCAGATCAAAGAGCTCTACTGCTTTTCGGACCGCTCATACCTGAACCCGGCGCTCGTCGAAGGTCTGGTCGATGCCATCGTCGCGCATGAGTCCTCGCTGCTCACCTACGAAAAAGATTATGGTGTGACGTATCGCATTTTGGATGAGCCGCTGCTAGAGGTTGGTTTGGGCACCGCTTTCGATATCAACGATACGCGCGGCATCGACGTTAAGCTCACTCATGCCTACCAAGAAATGCTTGTCGATGGCACCATGGAACGTCTGGTGTCAAAGTACTTTGATGACCCTTCGCCATTTTTGAATATGGAGGGCCTGTCATGATCGATGCGCCCGACCACGCCGTAGAGGAGCGGGGTAATCGTTCGACAGGGGCATGGCTCCTTGTCGCCCTGCTGGGGATAGCGCTTTCGGTTGTTGCCGGCATGATGAGCTACGGCTACACGGCAGCTCAGGCCGAGCAGCGCTTTGCCGACGTTGTCGATTACGTGGCGACGCAGAGCCTTTCCTACGATGCATTCAATAGCGCCTATACGACCAAAAACCTGATTCGCGTTATGGAGATCGCCGGAGAGACAGCGCGCGATATGGAGCGCGACGGTTCGGTGGATAACGCCATGCTGGAGCAATATGCCGACCAGTTCAACGTGAGTGCACTGATCGTGACGGACGCATCGGGCAATTTGGTGTCCGAGTCCTCGACGGATGGCGTGGGCTACGAGTCGCTCGCTACGTATCTCAAGGAAGCACCCGTGCTGGAGGTGGCAGCCCATCCGCTTAAGTCCTATACCGCCCGCATTACGCTTTCGGATGATTCGGTCGCAGACATTGGCTGCGTAACCCGGCAGGATGACGAGGGCATCGTTGTCGCAGTAAGGCATCAGAGCGCGAAGGCAGTTGCAAGCAATACGCTCAAACTGCAGAGCCTGCTCGGTGGTTATGAGACCATCGACAGTGGCAATATCGTAATCGAAAGCGATGGCAAGGTCGTTGCGACCAATGCCGTTGAGCCCACCATATTGGGCGTATTTAATCTGCCTGCAACGGATGTCTTTATTGTCGACGGTATTAAGGATCGATGCCTGCCCGGCAAAGTCCGACTGGTCAACGCCAGCGGCGAGTGGTATTTGGGCACATTTGGAAAAGCGCGCGGGTTCTACGTGTACACCTATGCCTCGGCGCGGCGCTACTTTGAGGTCGTCGCGGCTGTTGCTGCCGGCGTGCTGGTGCTCTACAGCGGTGTTATAGCCGTTGTTGTGATGGTACGTCGCCGCGCTGATCGTCGACGTTTGACGGACTTGCTGCAGCAGGAGCGCGACTATGGCGACAAACTGGCAAAGGCAGCGCGTGAGGCCTCGTCTGCCAACTCGGCAAAGACGGAGTTTTTGCGTCGCATGAGCCACGATCTGCGCACGCCCATCAACGGCATTCGCGGAATGGTTGAGGTCGGCGATGCCAATGCGGACGATCTGCAAAAGCAGACCGAGTGCCGCTCAAAGATCTGGATGGCATCGGGACTGCTGCTCGACCTTGCCAACGAGGCCCTGGATATGAGTCGCCTGGAGAGCGGGCAGGTCGATTTGGAGCTTGTTCCCACAAACTTGGTGACCCTCAACCACGAGGTGCGCGATATTCTGGAGCGCCAGGCCGAGGAGCGTCTGGTGACAATTATCTGCGACCAGCAGACGCTTAATCATCCCTATGCGCGGGTGAGCGTGACGCACCTCAAGCGCTTGTTGCTCAATATTGCCGGCAATGCCGTCAAGTACAACCGCCGGGGCGGCTATGTTCGCCTGGTGTGCCGCGAGGTGGAGCCAGCGGATGGCGTCCCCGTCTATGAATACACGATCGCCGACAACGGTATTGGCATGAGCGAGGAGTTCCAACAGCACCTCTACGAGCCGTTTTGCCGCGAGGAGCAACAGGTGGAAGGTGCCTCATCGGGAACTGGCCTGGGCGCGCCTATCGCAAAACAGTTGGTCGAGCTTATGGGCGGAACCATGAGTTTTACGAGCGTCTTGGGGCAGGGGACGAAGTTTACCATCCGCCTGCCGTTCGAGAAATGCAAACGCTCTGAGATTCCTCAGGCAGTTCGCGTGGATGGGGGCGATGGCGATGCGCTCCAGGGCTTGCGTGTTTTGCTCGTAGAGGATAACGATCTGAATGCCGAGATCGCGCAGTTTACACTCAGCCGTGCCGGTGCCGTCGTGACGCATGCTAAGGATGGCGAGTCTGCCGTTGAGGCGTTTGCCGCGAGCGCGCCGCACGAGTACGACGTGGTGTTGATGGACATCATGATGCCGGGCATCGATGGCCTTGAGGCCACGCGTCGGATTCGAGCACTCGATCGTGAGGATGCCGCGACCACGCCGATTATCGCCGCGAGCGCCAACGCCTTTGCCGACGATCGCAGGCTTTCACGCGAGGCGGGCATGAACGCGCACCTGAGTAAACCCGTGAGCTCGCAGGAGCTCGTTGAGGCGCTAGCGCACATAGCCGCCGACGCTTTATAGGCATATGGCCCGGTTCCAATGTTGGTTGGAATCGGGCCATATTGCTATTGATGAGGTCTGCTGAGGGGGCTTACTTTTCCTGAATCTGCTTACCGCAGAGATGCTCAATCGTAATCTCGTAGAGCTGGACGCCCTTAATGTCCTTGGCGATCTCCTCTTCGACTTCCTCGGCGGAAGGGTAGTACTTAAGGGCGAGCTGGCGGACTTTGTCTTCGATAAACGCGGGAGCGTCGTTCGCCAGGCGACAGCGGCCAAAGACCACGGTACTCATAACATAGGGAGCCCAGTCACCGTCCTTGTGCCACTCGTTGCCGTAAACGGTAAAGCAGACCTTGTCATCGCGCTTGAGTGCGTCGACCTTGTGGCCGGCTTTGGCGCCATGGAAATAAATCTTGTCGTGCTCGGTGTCAAAGAAGTAGTTGACGGGAATGGCGTACGGGTAGCCATCGTCGCCGTTGACGGCAAAGACGCCGCGCTTGCAGGTAGCGAGCAGTTCGCGCGCTTCCTCGTCAGTGATGGCGCGTTTCTTTCGACGCAAGGGCCTAAACATCGTTGGCTTCCTTTCTGGTCATGCGTGGTAGTTGAGCACAAACTATAGCGAAACGGATCCGTTTTTCTTGATGCGGGCGAGTATGTTTTTGAGCTTGTTAAAGTCGAGCGGTTTGGACAGATGGGCGTTCATGCCGGCGTCGTGTGCCGCCTTGGCGTCCTCGGCAAAGGCGTTGGCGGTGAGCGCGATGATGGGGATATCGGCTGCATCGACCTTCTCGCTCAGGCGAATCGCGCGGGTTGCCTCGTAACCGTCCATGTCCGGCATCATAATGTCCATCAGGATCGCATCGAAGCTACCGGCGGGATGAGACAGGTACAGATCGACGACTTCGTTGCCGTTGACGGCGCGGGTGACCACGACGCCCTCGGATTCTAGCAGCGTCTGGGCAATCTCGGCATTCAATTCGTTGTCTTCGGCGAGCAGCACGTTCATGTCGGCGAGCGAGCAGTCGAGCGCCCTCTCGACCGTATTCGCCCGCGTCTGGGGGTTCTTGTCGATATCGAGCGGAATTTCCACGTAGAACGTGGTGCCCACATGGAATTCGCTGGTGACTTCGATGGTGCCGCCCATCAGTTCAATAAGCGACTTGACGATTGGCATGCCCATGCCGGTTCCTTGGAACTTGCTGCGCGCATCGTCACCTTCTTGGGCAAACGGCTCATAGATATGCTTTAAAAACTCGGGAGCCATGCCAATGCCGGTATCCGAAACGCTAAAGCAAAAGAGCGCGCGCCCGTTATCGAGTGGCTTGGTCTT
>CABUTH010000106.1 GCA_902494465.1 uncultured Collinsella sp. | reverse complement strand
CGCGAGCTGCTCGCAACGGGCCATGCTTTCGCCGTACCAAATGCAATAACATCAAACCCTCTGTTTGCGGTCGGCCCAGCTTGGGTATAGGACGCACTGTGACAATAACGAAAGTCGGAAGGATTCGGTCGTGTCGGAAAATAGGGATTACTACGAGGTGCTTGGCGTCGACAAGGATGCCGACGCGCGGACGATTAAGCGTGCGTTTCTAAAGAAGGCCCGTACCGTACATCCGGATGTTTCGGACGACCCCGAGGCCGAGGCCAAGTTCAAGGAGCTCAACGAGGCCTATTCCGTTCTTTCCGATGAGCAGAAGCGTGCTAACTACGACCGTTACGGCACTGCCGACGGCCCTGGTGGTTCGGGCTACGTCGATATCAACGATATCTTTGGCGGCATGGGCATGGACGACTTGTTCTCGTCGTTCTTTGGCGGCGGTGCCGGCGGTAGCGCCCGCAGCCGTCGCGAGCGTCGTCGCGGTCGCGACATGGCCATCTCGCTTTCGGTGACGCTCGAGGAGGCGGCGCTCGGCTGCAAAAAGACGATCAGCTATGACCGCCTTGCTCCTTGCGAGGACTGCAATGGCACCGGTAGGGCAGAGGGCGCACAGGAAAAGCAGTGCGGCCGCTGTCACGGTACAGGCTACGTCACGACGGTCCAGCGCTCGTTCCTGGGCCAGGTTCAGTCTTCCTCGCCTTGCCCCGACTGCCATGGCGAGGGCACGGTTATCGACCATCCCTGCGAGACCTGCGACGGTCAGTGCCGCACACCTTCGCATGAAAAGATCGACATCGATATTCCCGCCGGCGTTTCGACCGGTCGCCAGCTGCGCGTGAGCGGCTTTGGCGAGGCCGGCCTTCGCGGCGAGCCCTCGGGTGACCTGATTGTCAACGTGCGCGTTGCCGACCATGAGCGCTTTAAGCGCAACGGTGACGACCTGTACCTGGTGAGCGATATCTCGATTGCGCAGGCTGCGCTCGGATGCGAGATCGAGGTCGAGGGCATTATGCCCGACGAGGTCGTTAAGGTGACGGTTCCCGCCGGTGCCCAGTACGGCGACACCGTGAGCGTCAATAATTACGGCATGCCGCGCATTGGCGGTGGCGGTTCGCGTGGCCGCCTGATCGTGCAACTGCGCGTGGTCGTTCCCACCAATCTTTCCAATAAGCAGCGCGAGCTGCTCCGTGCTTTTGCCGATGAGATGGGCGATGACGTCGCTTCCGGTAAGAAGTCGGTGACCGACCGTATCAAGAGTGCCCTCGACGATATCCTCGATTAAGGAGCCCGCGTGCTCGCACCCCATATTTCCGTCGTCAACCTCGGCTGCCGTGTCAACCGGGTTGAGTCTGACCGTATCACTGCCGATCTTATGCGCTTGGGCTTTGCTATTGTGGAGCCCCAGGATGCCGATCTGATCGTCATTAACACTTGTGCCGTTACGGGCGAGGCCGAGGCCAAGACCCGTAAGGCCGTCCGTCATGCGCTGGCCCATCCAAACGAGCCCTATGTGGTCGTGACTGGATGCGTAGTCAATCTGCATCCCGAGGAGTTACTGGAGCTTTCGGACCGCGTGATCGCCGAGCCGTCCAAGATAGATGTCGCCGAACGTGTATGCGAGGTGCTGGGTGTTGAGTCCGATAGCGTTCCCGCCTGCAGCGATGGCGAGGTGGTCGATGCGCTCGGTCGTTCGCGGCTGGGCGTGAAGATCCAGGACGGCTGCAACCATCGCTGCACCTATTGCATTGTGTGGAAGGCACGCGGCCCCGAGCGCTCCGTGCCCGTCGAGTCCGTGCTCGAGCAAGTTCGCGAGGCCCAGGAGGCCGGCGTGCCCGAGGTGGTGCTGACCGGTGTGAACCTGGGTGCCTACGATGGCAAGAGCGCGACCGACGAGCATGTCGAAATCGATGAGCTGCTCGAGGCCATCATGGAGCGCACGTCTATTCCGCATGTGCGCATTTCCTCGGTCGAGCCCATGGATATCTCTGAGCGCCTGCTTAAGGTTATGGCGCGCTATCCGCAGCGTATCGCCCCGTTTTTGCACCTGCCCGTGCAGTCCGGCTGCACAGCGACTCTGCATCGCATGGGCCGTCCCTATAGCGCCGAGACCTTTGAGGACACGGTGCGTATGATTCGCGCCAACTTGCCCCAGGCGTCTCTTTCGTGCGATGTCATCGTCGGTTTTCCTGGTGAGACGGACGAGGAGTTCGAGGAGTCGCTGGCGCTGTGCCGTCGTGTGGGTTTCTCGCGTATGCACGTGTTCCGCTATAGCAAGCGTCCCGGTACCCTTGCTGCCGATATGCCTGATCAGGTACCGCCCGAGGTTATGGCCGAGCGCAGCCGCCGTATGCGGGCCGCCGCACAGGAACTCGCTATTGCCGACGCTCGTCGTCGTGTGGGCACGGTCGAGCGTGCCGTCCTCGAGTACGGCGACAACCTGACGCTCGGTTCGTTCCATCATGCCCGTCTTGACGATACCTGTGGACTTACAGCCCCGTGCCTGCTCGATGTTGCTATCATCGGAGTCGATGATTCCGGCTTGGTCCATGCGCGCAGGGAGGTTCATGGAAGCCTCGAAGATTAGACTTACCGTTCCCGAGGGGATTGATCCCTCGCGCGTTTTGGGCGCCGGCGACGGCGTCCTTCGTGCGCTCGAGAGCTTGGTTCGCGCTCATGTGGTCGCCCGTGGCGATAGCATCTCCGTGAGCGGCGACCCGAACGAGGTCGAACTCGTGGCGCGCTTTTTCGAGCATGCTTTTCGCGAGGCGGCCGCCGGGCGCACGCTGTCTGCCGACGATGTTTCTCGCTGTCTGGCCGTCTTACGCGACGGTGAGCACGAGACTACGTCGCTTCGCGATGACGTGCTGCTTTCGTATCGCGGCCGCGTCATTCGCCCCAAGACGCTCGGGCAAAAGCGCTATGTGGATGCCATCCGCTCGCATACCATCACGTTTGGCTTGGGTCCTGCCGGTACCGGTAAGACCTATCTGGCCATGGCGCTCGCCGTTGCCGCGCTCAAGCGTCACGAGGTGGGTCGTCTGATCTTGACGCGTCCGGTTGTCGAGGCGGGGGAGAATCTGGGCTTTTTGCCCGGTACCCTTGAGGAAAAGATCGATCCCTACATGCGTCCGCTCTACGACGCCCTTTTTGACATGATGGATCGCGAGCGAACCGATGAGCTTATGGAGCGCGGCGTGATCGAGATCGCCCCGCTTGCCTACATGCGCGGCCGCACGCTGAGCGATGCTTTCGTGGTACTCGACGAGGCGCAAAATACCACGCCCGAGCAGATGAAGATGTTCCTGACGCGCCTGGGCTTCAACTCCAAGTTTGTGATTACCGGCGACCTGAGTCAGCGCGACCTGGTTGGTCGTCGCGGCGGTCTTGCTGACGTTGAGCAGATTTTGGGCCGTGTCGACGATGTCGCATTTTCGCACCTCGAGCGTGCCGACGTGGTGCGCCATGCCTTGGTGGGACGTATCGTCGAGGCATACGATGCTTATGATGACGTGCGCGAGCAGCGCCCGCGCGACCGAAAGGAGTCCCGTTGAGTGTATTGATCAGCAACGATGCCGAGCTCGATACGCTGCTCGATGCCCAGGAGGTGGAGCACATCTGCGAGGTTGTGCTTGCCGCCGAGGGCGTTGAGCGTGAAGTCGAGATTTCCCTTTCGTATGTCGACGAGGACGAGATGCACGAGCTCAACCACGAGTGGCGCGGTATCGACCGCACCACCGATGTGCTCTCGTTTGAATGCGACTCGGCCTTTGACGAGGATATTCCCGCCGACGAGACGCTCGAGCTCGGCGATATCATCTTGGCCCCGCAGGTTATTGCCCGTCAGGCCCCCGGTTTTGGCAATAGCTCCGCTGACGAGTGTCGTCTGATGCTCGTACACGGCATGCTGCACTTGCTGGGCTATGACCATATCGAGGACGACGAGGCCGAGGTCATGGAGGCCCGCGAGGACGCCATCCTGCGCGATCTGGCGTTCGAGCGCGGCGAGGACCCCAAGCTAGTCCACGTCGGCCCCATCACCAACCACGCCCACGACTAGGAGCCGTCTATGATTCCCGGATCGAACAAGGACCATCCGTCCTTCTTAAAGTCGTTTTCCTACGCCATGGAGGGCTTCGTTACCGCCGTCATGACCGAGCGCAACATCAAGGTCATGCTCGTGGCGGGCGTGTGCACCGTCATTGCCGGCTGTATCGTGGGCCTCGACATTGCCGAGTGGGCCACGATTATCATCTGTTGTGGCCTGGTGATTCACGGCGAGCTGTGCAACACCGCTATGGAGGCTATCGTCGACCTAGCGACCCAGGAGCTCCATCCGCTGGCCAAGCGTGCGAAGGACATCGCCGCCGCCTCTGTCTACATTCTTTCCATCACCGCCGCAATTGTGGGCGTGCTGGTATTTGCCCACGCGCTCGGCTTTATTTAGAAAGGGATTCCCATGTCCGACAATATGCAGTCTGCCGATGAGATTTTGGACGACGAGTCCCTGGACGCGGTGGATACCGAGGAGCTCGAGGAAGTCGAGGAGTTCGACCCGTTTGAGGGCATGAGCGATGAGGAGCTCGACGCCCTGTGCGACGAGGACGACAACCTCGCGGGCTTTGGCGACGTGGAGCCCGGTTTCCGCAGCGGCTTTGTGGCCCTGGTCGGTCGTCCCAACGCCGGCAAGTCTACGCTGCTCAACGCCTGCTATGGCAAGAAGGTCGCCATCACTTCGCCGGTGGCCCAGACGACCCGCCGCCGCATGCGCGCCGTCGTCAACCGTCCCGGCTACCAGCTGGTCTTTGTCGATACCCCGGGTATTCATAAGCCCAAGGACGGCCTGGGATCCGAGCTCAACAAGAGCGCGCTGTTCGAGCTGAACGATGTTGATGTCGTCGCGTTTTTGATTGATGCCACCAAACCGATCGGCAGGGGAGACGCCTGGGTTGCCGAGCGCGTCAGATGCGCCCGTTGCAAGAAGGTCCTGGTGCTCACTAAGGCCGATGAGGCCGACCCCGCACAGGTCATGGAGCAGCTCAAGGCAGCCCACGAGCTCATGGAATATGACGACGAGATCGTGACGTCGTCGGTCAAGAACTTCAACGTCGATGCCTTTATCGAGACCGTTGCGCACTTTTTGCCCGAGGGTCCGCGTTGGTTCCCCGAGGATATGGGTACCGACGCTTCCGACGAAACGCTCGTTGCCGAGTTTGTGCGCGAGAAGGTCTTGCGCCGCACCCGTGATGAGATCCCGCACTCCGTTGGCGTGATCTGCGATGCACTCGAGCAGACCAAGAAGGTACTGCGCGTGCACGCCACCATTTACGTCGAGCGCGAGGGCCAAAAGGGCATCATCATCGGCAAGGGCGGCGAGATGATCAAGCATATCGGTATCGACGCCCGTCGCGATCTTGAGCGTATCTTTGGCACGCAGGTCTTTTTGGAGCTGGACGTGAAGGTCAAGGCCGGCTGGCGTGACGACGAGGCCCAGATTCGCCGCTTTGGCTACAACGCCGAGGACTAAGGACGCGCGGCGCGCATGGCAGGCTCCCGGACATATCGCACCAAGGTGCTCGTCCTCGACAAGACGAAGCTTAAAGAGACGGACCTGATCCTGACGATGCTTGACGAGCGGGGGCGGCAGGTTCGTGCCGTGGCAAAGGGCGCCCGCAAACCCGGTGGGCGCCTGGCTGCGCGCTGCGAGCTGTTCTGTACCGTCGATATGCTGCTCGCGCACGGACGGTCGCTCGACGTGGTTTCCCAGGCCGAGCTTATGGAGGCGCCGCTCAGCGCTACGCCCGATTACGAGACGACCTGCGCCGCAAGCGCGATCGCCGAGGTCGCGCGCGTATGCTCGTTCGAGGACGCTGAGGACCCGTTTACCTTTGCCATCACGCAGCGAGCGCTTGCCCTGGCGGGCAGCGGGCTCGACACAGCGCACATGGATCTACTTGTGGCGGCATATGTCTTTAAGCTGCTGTCGCACGTTGGCTATCGACCCGATTTTTCGGCCTGCGTGCTGTGCGGAGACCCCATGCTGTCGTATTTTTCAGCCCAGGCGGGCGGTCTCATGTGCGGGTCGTGCGCGTCGAGCGTTCCAGGTGCCGAACTGGTGTCGACCGGTGAGACCGCATGGCTGCGCGCCCTCATGTCCATGACCTTCGATGCGCTCATGGCCGAGCGAATCGACCCGCATACGGCGGCATTCCTGCTCGGGCTTTCGCATGTTTGGGCTGCGACGCACACCGATCAGCGCCTCCGCGCGATGGAATTCATGTTGGGTCGGTGATGATGCGCAGGCGCGGGCTGCTTGTGGTAACATACCGACCTGTTGGTACCTCGACCTTGGTTGTTCGCTCCACCGGCGGCTTCCCAGTCCGAGGCGAATCGAGTCGCCCGTGGGCGACGCAAAACGAAAGGTGAAACAATGACTGTTTCCAAAGAGCGCAAGGCGGAGCTGACTGCCCAGTTCGGTAACACCCCGGTCGACACCGGCAACCCCAAGGTTCAGG
>CABUTH010000105.1 GCA_902494465.1 uncultured Collinsella sp. | reverse complement strand
GGCTGACGAGCTGGCGTTTGTGATCTACAACCTGCTCGAGGCCATCCGCATTGCCGCCCACCTGCTGATGCCGCTCATGCCTCAGACCTCTGCCGAGGCCCTGCGCCGCCTGTCCTGCGAGGACGAGGCCGCGACCGACGACCTCAAGGGCATTTGCGCTTGGGGCCTGCTTGCCGGCGGTCAGCCTGTCGAGAAGGGCGAGCCGCAGTTCCCGCGACTGGGCTAAGACGCGGCGCGCCATATCGGCAATTTGCTGTTTAGATGTAAGGGCATGGCCGCCACGGTCCATGCCCTTTCGTTTCAAGACGCCGCCATCATGCTAAGGAGGCAACTATGACAACTTCGCCTTTGGCAAACCCCACGGCAACAAGGGAGCTGCTGGAGGAGTTTGGCCTTGCGACCAAGCATCGCCTGGGCCAGAACTTCCTGATCGACAACCATGTGATCGAGCGCATTTGCGAGCTTGCCGAGCTCGCGGGCGATGAGCGCGTGCTCGAGGTTGGTCCGGGCGTTGGCACGCTCACGCTTGCGCTGTTGCAGGAGGCGGCGTGCGTCACGTCGATCGAAGCAGATCCCGAGCTCGAACCGGTGCTCGACGCCCATGCCGCCGACTATGCCAACTTCCGCTTTATCATGGGCGACGCGCTTAAGGTGGGCCCGGAGCAGATTGAGCAGGCCGCCGGCGGCGAGCCCACGGTATTTGTCGCGAACTTGCCCTATAACGTGGCGGCGACGATCATTTTGCAATTTTTCCAGACGATGCCGGCGCTCAAGCGTGCCGTCGTCATGGTGCAAAAGGAGGTTGCCGATCGCATTGCCGCAGTGCCGGGCAACAAGACCTATGGCGGCTATACGGCAAAGCTCGGCCTGTATGCGCAGGTGACGGGTCGCTTTGAGGTGCCGCCGCGTTGCTTTATGCCAGCGCCGCACGTGGACTCGGCCGTCGTGCGTATCGACCGTGTTGACGGCGTGGTGCCCGAGGGGCTCGATCGCGAGTTCGTGGCTCGTGTGATCGACGCTGCATTTGCTCAGCGGCGCAAGACCATCCGAAATTCCATGAGCGCCAACGGTTTTGCCAAGGACGTGCTCGATGCCGCTTTTGAGGTTTGCGGTATCGCACCCACCACGCGCGCCGAGACGCTCGATGTTGCCGACTTTGTCCGTCTGGCCCGGGAGCTAATCCATGACGCCTAATGCCGAACGCGTGACGTTTACCAAGAAAAAGAAGACGGTTGCTTGTCCCGTGCCCTTGGCGCCGCTTGCCGACACGCATGCACATCTGCTTTCGTTTTGGGGCAAGGATGTGCCCGAGACGCTCGTGCGCGCCAAAGCCGCGGGCGTCGACCTGTTGGTGACGATGTTCGACCCCATTGCCGACAAGCGCAGCGTGGCGGACTATAGCGACTGGCTGGTGCGCGAGATTCTTCCGATGCAGGATATCCCGCAGATCAAGTATCTTGCCGGCGTGCATCCGTATGGCGCGCCGGACTATACCGACGACGTTCATGCACAGGTCGTTGCGGCACTTGATGACCCCTTATGCGCCGGTATTGGCGAAATCGGCCTGGACTATCACATGGACTATGACGACGATATCGCGCCGGCACCCCATAACGTGCAGATTGATTGCATGGCGCGCCAGCTCGAGCTTGCCGTGCGCCGCAATGTGCCGGTGGAGCTGCACCTGCGTCACGAGGACTCGGATGGGGAGCGCACCTCGCACGTTGATGCGTACAACGTACTGCGCGAGGTGGGTGTGCCCCAGGCTGGTTGTGTGCTGCACTGTTTTGGCGAGGACCGCGCCACGATGGAGCGCTTTGTGGATTTGGGCTGCTATATCGCCTATGGCGGTGCGGCCACCTTTAAGCGCAACGACGATGTGCGCGAGGCATTTGCGGCAACCCCACTCGATCGAATTTTGTTCGAGACGGATTGCCCGTATATGGCTCCGGAGCCCATCCGCGGTCTTGAATGCGAGCCCGCAATGATCTCCATTACGGCAAACACGCTGGTCAACGACCGTGTCGATCGTACCGGCGGGGATGCTGAGGCAATCGCGCGAGCAGCTTGGGAAAATGCCTGCAAACTTTTTCAAAAATAGTTCTTGCGTTCGCGATGGCGCTCCGTTATTCTAATTCCTGCACGCGGGCGTGGCGGAATTGGCAGACGCGTACGGTTCAGGTCCGTATGGGGGCAACCCCATGAAGGTTCAAGTCCTTTCGCCCGCACCATTAAATGAAAGAGCTCCCAGCAATGGGAGCTTTTTTGTTGTGTACGATCTCCTTGTGCGGGTATCCTAGTGCCAACGTATGCCTATCAGAGGAGAGACCATGCTGTTGTCCGGTATCATCGCCGCCCTTACCAGCCTTTTGATTCCCATCATCATTTTGTTGTTACTGCTTCCCAACGCCTGCTATGTCGTTGAACAACAGCATGCCGTGATCATCGAGCGTCTGGGCAAGTTTAACCGCATCGTCAACGCGGGCTTCCACATGAAGGTGCCCGTGATCGACCGCAAGGCCGCCACGGTGAGTCTGCGCACCATGAAAAACGGTTTTGGCATCGACGTTAAGACCCAGGACAACGTGACCATCGGCCTTGAGGTCTCTGCTCAGTACCACGTGAGCTATGACATGGGCGCCGGCCCGGCAGATTCGGGCATCTACAAGAGCTACTATATGCTGCAGGAGCCCGTCGACCAGATGCGTGACTTCATCACCGACGCTCTGCGCTCTTCGATTCCCGTCTACACACTCGATGAGGTCTTTGCCAAGAAGGATGACATCGCCAAGGACGTTAATGCCACCGTGTCCGAGCAGATGGCTGCCTACGGCTTCACCCTCGTGTCGACGCTCATCACCAAAATCGCACTGCCGACCGAGGTCGAGAACTCCATGAACGACATCAACGCCGCCCAGCGCAAGCGCGCTGCGGCACAGGAGCTCGCCGAGGCAGACCGTATCAAGCGCGTCACCGAGGCGACCGCCGAGGCCGAGGCTATGGAAAAGGCGGGCGAGGGCATCGCCAACCAGCGCAAGGCCATCGCGCTGGGCATCAAAGATTCACTCGAGATCATCCAGGAGACGGGCGTCGGCAACGACGAGGCCAACCAGCTGTTCATGTTTACGCAGTGGTCCGAGATGATGACGGAGTTCGCTCGCACGGGTAAAACTTCGACGGTCGTACTGCCGAGCGATTTCTCGCAGTCGGCCTCGATGTTCGAGCAGATGCTGACCGCCGGCAAAGTTCAAAACGGTTCGAAGGAGTAGGCGCGCGTGAAATACACCGTCGTTTGCGTCGGTAAGCTCAAGGAGCGCTTTTGGAAGGACGCGTGCGCTGAGTACACCAAGCGCTTAGGTGCCTATGCCAAGGTGGATATCCGCGAGGTGGCCGATATCGACCCGGCTAAGGCGGGCGGCGTGGATGCCGCGCGCGACAAGGAGGGGGCGGCAATTCTTGCTGCATTGCCGTCTCGGGCGCATGTGATCCTGCTGGCTATCGAGGGCAAGGAGCGTTCGAGTGAGGAGCTCTCGGCGCGGCTCGACGATCTTATGCTGCGAGGCAGCAGCGACATTGCCTTTGTAATCGGCGGTTCGGACGGCGTGAGTGATGAGGTGCGCGCCCGCGCCGACGAGATGCTCAGCTTTGGACGCATTACCTTGCCGCATAACCTGGCGCGTGTGGTGCTGCTAGAGCAGATTTACCGTGCCTGCAAGATCAGCCGTGGCGAGCCGTATCACAAATAGGTCGGCAATACGAAACAATGGCGTGGGACAATACCTTTCGTTTTGAGGAATGTGTCTGAAAGGACTATGAGATATGAAGATTGGATTTGTCGGTTTTGGCAATATGGCGAGCGCTATGGCCGATGGCTGGATCGCTGCCGGTGTAGCTGCGAGCGACATGTGCGCCTGCGCGGGTCGCTACGACGCACTGGTTGAGCGCTGCGAGGCGCGCGGCATGGTCGCCTGCCACGATGCCGCCGAGGTTGTCTCCGCATCCGATATCGTGGTCGCTGCGGTCAAGCCGTACATGATCGAGAAGGTATTAGCCCCGCTCAAGGATGCTCTTGCCAAAAAGGTCGTTCTGTCGGTTGCCTGGACCTGGGACAGTGCCAAGTGGGAGCAGGTCCTGCCGGGCGTCGCGCATATCTCGACGGTGCCCAACACACCGGTTTCGGTGGGCGAGGGCGTCATCGCTTGCGAGAAGGCTTCCACGCTTAGTGATGAGCAGAGCGCCGTGGTGCTTGATCTGCTTGGCAAACTCGGTGCGGTGGTCGAGCTCGATACGAGCCTGCTGTTTGTGGGCGGCACGGTGGGTGGTTGCGCTCCGGCATTTGTCGCCATGGCAATCGAGGCCCTGGGCGATGCGGCGGTCAAGCACGGTATCCCGCGTGCCGATGCCTATCGCATTGTGAGCCAGATGGTGCTAGGTACGGCAAAGTTGCAGCTTTCAACTGGTCAGCATCCTGCGGCGATGAAGGATGCCGTATGCTCGCCCGGTGGTGCCACCATCAAGGGCGTCGTTGCGCTCGAGGACGCCGGCATGCGCAGCGCCCTGGTCAAGGCAATCGACGCAACTCTCCAGTAAAACCGACCAAAAAAAAGACGGGTTTATTTTTGGCAGGTATTTTCTGCGGTTTTGTCCTTTTAGCGAAAAGCGCCCCGCAACTGGCTCAATTCCAGTTGCGGGGCGCTTGCGTTTGCCCAGATAAAACCGATCAAAATAAACCTGTCCCTTTTTGGCAGGTTAGTCCCAGAAGCTGTCTTCCTCATCCTCGGACTTGGGTCCGCGGTCGACGTACATCTTATGGGTACGCTTCTCCATTACAAAGGCAAGAATCGCAAATAACAGGATGCCGCCGGCGAAAAGGATGGCAAAACCGGTGCGGGTGCCAAACAAAAAGGAAAAAACTGCGTCCATTGGGTGCCTTCTTGCGTAGTTGAGTTGGGTCGTAAACGCTCATAAGTATATACTTGCCCATACATGTACAAGGTTGCAACCTAAATGGAATGTATATCGCCGGAGGATCTAATGCTTGATATCAAGTTTGTTCGCGAGAACCCCGATGCCATCGATGTCGCCATGGCTAACCGCCAGACGTCTTGGGATCGCGAGAAGTTCTTTGAGCTCGACGACGAGCGTCGTGCCGTCATCACCGAGGTCGAGGAGCTCCAGGCTACGCGTAATGCCGAGTCCAAGAAGATCGGCGCCCTGATGAAGGAGGGCAAGAAGGACGAGGCCGAGGCCGCCAAGGAGGCCGTGCGCGCCGTCAACGAGAAGATTGACGGTCTGGCCGAGCGCCGTACTGCTCTCGAGCAGGAGCAGTACGACTTCATGGCTCACCTGCCCAACATTCCTTGCGAGGCCACGCCGTACGGCAAGGACGAGGACGAGAATATTGAGCGCCGTCGTTGGGGCACCCCGCGCGAGTTCGACTTCGACTTTAAGCCGCATTGGGATCTGGGCACCGATCTGGACATCCTCGACTTCGAGCGCGGCAACAAGCTCTCCGGCAGCCGTTTTACCGTTCTCGGTGGCGCTGGCGCCCGCCTGGAGCGCGCCCTCATCAACTTCTTCCTCGATACGCACACCAGCCGTGGTTTTAAGGAGTGGTGGCCGCCCATCGTCGTCAAGCGTCAGACCATGTTTGGCACGGGTCAGCTGCCCAAGTTCGAGGACGACGCCTATCACGTCTCGGGTGACAACTTCCTGATCCCCACCGCCGAGGTCGTGCTCACCAACCTGCACGCCGGCGAGGTCCTCGACGCCGACACCCTGCCGCGCCGCTACACCGCCTTCACCCCCTGCTTCCGCGAGGAGGCCGGTTCCGCCGGTCGCGACACCCGCGGCATCATCCGTCAGCACGAGTTCGACAAGGTCGAGATGGTCAAGTTCGCTAAGCCGGAGGAGTCCGACGAGGAGCTCGAGAGCATGACCGCCGAGGCCGAGTGCCTGCTGCAGCAGCTGGGCCTTCCGTATCGCGTGATTAGCCTGTGCACCGGCGACTTGGGCTTCTCTGCCCGTCAGACCTACGACGTCGAGGTCTGGCTGCCGAGCTACAACGCCTACAAGGAGATCAGCTCCTGCTCCAACTGCGGTGACTTCCAGGCTCGCCGCGCCAACATCAAGTATCGCGACCCCGAGAACTTCAAGGGTTCGCGCTACCTGCACACCCTTAACGGTTCCGGCCTGCCGGCTGGTCGTACCATGGCTGCCATTCTGGAGAACTACCAGAACGCCGACGGCACCATCACGATCCCCGAGGTCCTGCGTCCCTACATGGGCGGCCTCGAGAAGATCGAGCCGGTCGCGTAACTTGGCTGCATAGGCGATATGCAAGGGCGCTCCTTCGGGGGCGCCCTATTTCGTGCGCAGGTCCATACCATGCCGTGCGGACAGCTCAATAGAAAACACACGAACAACTGTTCTGTATACAGCAATCTACCTGCTATGCTTTTGCTAAATAAGAGCGAGAGAAAGGGGACGCGATGGAGCTGTTTGATGATCGGGTGGTTTTGTTTGAGAGCGACGAGGGCGGGCAGTACCTGCTTGTAACGTGTGAGCCGTC
>CABUTH010000104.1 GCA_902494465.1 uncultured Collinsella sp. | reverse complement strand
TGGTCGAGGACTTTGCGGCCGTGCCCGGACGAGGCGTTACGGCGCGCGAAGGGCAAAACGCCATTGCAGCCGGCAACGTACGCCTGATGGACGAGCTGGGCGTTACCGTGCCCGCGGGTCTTGCCGAACAATTTGCCGCCGAGGGCAAGACGCCGCTGTTCTTTGCCAAGAACGGCGAGCTTGCCGGCACCATTGCCGTGGCTGACGAGGTCAAGGAGACGAGCGCCGGGGCCATCGCCGCACTGCGCTCGCTTGGCGTCGACGTGCGCATGCTCACCGGCGACAACCGCGTGACGGCCGAGGCCATCGCCCGCCGCGTGGGGCTGAGCAGCGAACAGGTCATCGCCGACGTCCTCCCCGCCGACAAGGAGCGCCACGTGCGCGAGCTGCAGGATGCGGGCAGTAAGGTCGCCATGGTGGGCGACGGCATCAACGACTCCCCCGCCCTGGCGCGCGCCGACGTGGGCCTTGCTATCGGCACCGGCGCCGACATCGCCAAAGAAGGGGCAGATGTGGTGCTCATGCGCAGCGACCTCATGGACGTCGCCCGCGCCATCGAGCTTTCGCGCGCCACGATCCGCAACATCAAGCAGGACCTGTTCTGGGCGCTGTTCTACAACGGCATCGGCATTCCGCTGGCGGCGGGCGTGTTCTTCCCGCTCACCGGATGGCAGCTTTCGCCGATGTTTGGCGCCGCGGCCATGAGCCTGTCGAGCGTATGTGTCGTAAGCAACGCTCTGCGCCTAAAATCCTTTAAGCCCAAAGTGGCAAAATAGGATCACCATTAAGTCCATTTAGAACGGGTTTTCCAGGTGCCCGAGATTGACCTGAAAGAGGAGCGACGCGTACTTTGGTACGCGAGCGACGGCTTGAAGGTCAAGGTCGGGTGCCTGGGAAAGCCGACACAACAGAGAGGAATACCCATGCGTTTCACAATTAAGACTTCCGGCCTTATGTGCGGCCACTGCGATGCCACCGTCGAGACGGCGTTGCTCAACGTGGCCGGCGTGACCGACGCCGACGCCGATCACGAGACCCAGACCGTCCAGGTGGAGTGCGCCGACACCGTGACCCCCGAGCAGCTCGCCGCCGCTGTCGAGGGCGCCGGCGAGAAGTTCCACGCCCTTTCGGTGACCGCCGCATAACGACCCGCACGTACCCCCGACCAGAAACGAGGACCCGCCATGATGGCAGACCATAAATCGGTGACCCGCATGCTCAAGACGGCACGCGGTCAGATCGACGGCATCTTGCGGATGGTCGAGGAGGACCGCTATTGCGTCGATATCTCCACGCAGCTCATGGCCACACAGGCGCTCCTCGCGCGCATTAACGCCGACGTGCTCAAGGCGCATATCGAGGGCTGCGTGACTTCGGCAATCGAATCGGGCGACGAAGACCTCAAAGCCGCCAAACTCGCCGAAATCGAACGCGTCGTCGACAAACTCTCCAAGTAATTGGGGCATTGGGGACAGGTACGTTTGCACCGTCTTGGTATTCCGGGGACAGGTATGTTTGCACCACATTGGTGCAGATTAACCTGTCCCCCTTGCTCTAAATCGGGTATAAAGGCGTGCAGCATATCGAACGAAAGGCAATTTGCATGAATGACTTTATGAAGGGTCGCAATGGCGCCGACGAACTCACCATCGTGATGGGTTTTGCCGGCATCGTCATCGCGATGATCGGATCTATGGCCCGCATCCAGTGGCTCAGCTGGATCGCCATCGCCGTAATCGTGATTGGCGTGCTGCGCGGCCTGTCCAAAAATATCGATGCACGTCGCAAGGAGAACGAGGCCTTTGTCGCCACGACCGCCAATGTTCCCGGCTTGGGCAAGTTCGTCGCCAGCTTGGGCGGCGGCGCTGCAGCGGCTAGCACCTCACGCGCAGCCGGCACCAGTAAGGAAGACTTTGAGCGTGCCAAGCGCACGGCCAAGAAGATGTGGAAGGGTCGCAAGACCACGGCATACCTCAAGTGCCCCAACTGCGGCCAGATGCTCTCCGTCCCCAAGGGCAAGGGCAAGATCCGCGTCACCTGCCCCAAGTGCCACGCCAAGATGGAGACGCGCTCATAGCCGCCATACCATGGGACAAAATAAAGCCGAGGCCTCGCACTGAGACCTCGGCTTTTTTGATTATGACAAAGGGATTGCCCCTTTGTCGCATCGCCATATCGCACGCTTACGCCACGCCGTCGCGGGCAAGCTCCTCGGCCAACGCCTCGGCAGGCATGGCCATAATCGTGTCGAGCTCGGCGTCCACCTCGGGAATACGCTTCACCTTGAGTTTGCGCACCAGATCACCACGGCACATCACGTGCATCGGCTCACGCAGTGCGCACAGGTCATCGAGCGGATTCTTGCGCGTCACCAGGATATCGGCGGCCTTGCCGCACTCAATCGTGCCGGTCTCGCCGCCCAGCCCCAGTAGCTCAGCATTGACCTGCGTGGCCGTATGCAGCGCGAAAGCGTTGCCCACGCCGACATACTTGGCAAAATAGGCCACCTCACGCCACATGTCGTACTGCGTCACGAACGGGCAGCTCGAGTCCGTGCCAAGGCCCACCTTAACGCCAGCTTCCAGTGCGGCACGGGCGCCCCCGATGATGCCCGAGCACACGATGTCACCGTTCTTCTTTTGTGTATCGGTCGAATGGGTCTTTTCCGGGTCGAGCAATACAAACGGCAGCGCCGGGCTGATAGTGCAGGTAACGCTGGGCGCACGCCCCTCGAGCTGCGTGCCCGCGGCGCCGCGGTACAGTTCCAAGATCTCGGGAGTCATCGGGGCACCGTGCTCGATCGTATCGACGCCGGCCTCAAGCGCGGCCTTCACGCCTTCGGTGCTCTCGACATGAGCCATAACCGGCAGGCCCACCTCGTGCGCCGCCTGGCACGCCGCCGCGGCAACCTCGACCGGCATACGCAGCACACCCGGCTCGCCCACCTCGGTAGCGTCGAACACGCCGCCCGTCACGAACAGCTTGATGACGTCGGCACCGCGCGCGTACAGGTCGCGCACCTGTTCGGCTGCCTCGGCGGGACTGTTGGCCACCTGGGCGAACAAACCCGCACCATGGCCGCCCGGCACCGTGACACCCGTTCCCGGCGCCACCAGGCGAGGACCTTGATACTTGCCGGCATCGATAGCATCGCGCACGGCCAGATCGGCAAACAGCGGGTCGCCCGCGCCGCGCACCGTGGTCACGCCGCTTGCCAGCTGCTGCTGAGCGCTGCCCTTGAGGATATGGCGCACGATGGCGCGCCCCACGGGATTATCGAGCTTCTTCATCAGCGCGCCCGCATCGCCCGCCGAAACCGGTTTGCCCGAACCGCACAGATGCACATGCATATTGATGAGGCCCGGCATGAGATACGCCCCTGCCAGGTCGATGACCTCGGCGCCCGCCGGCGCCTGCGCCACGGCGCTCGGACCAATCCAGGTGATGATGCCACGCTCGACGGCCACGGCCATATCGGGCTGCGGCTCCATATGCTCCGAACCATCCAGAATGGTCGCATTGATAAACAACGTGGAACGATCGGCAGACGCCATATCGAGCTCCTCCCTCACGATTAACATGAACATTTGTCCATTATCACCTAGTCCCGCTGGATTGCTGCAGACGCATCGGTTAACGGAGGGAAGAGGGGATGTGGGGGACGGAATACGTTGAGCCCCACCCCGGCAACATCAGGGAAATGTCTCAATCTGTAACAGTTACGGGCCCAAACAGCCGCCAAACGTTACAGATTGAGACAAAGTCAGGACAGCAGGGCGACACCAGTCACATCCCCTACTCCCACTCCTGCTCATAGATGTTGAGGGACTTTACGTAGCGCCCCTGGGCGCCCATGATGTCGCGGACCAGACGCAAGAAGAAACTGATGCACGAGGTGTCAAAGCCATCCTGCAGGTCCTCCGGATGCACCGCACCAGGCCCATCGACCGCCGTGTCACTCAGGCGTGCGATGTCATACAGATAGAGTTGTCCCGCCGTCAGCCAGACATCGTCGACGCAGGCGAGGCGCACCGCAATCGCTCCGTCGCTCCAATGCTCCTTTTGCACGATATGCGGGTCGTAGACATCAAAGCGATGATCGGTGCGCGCGTCCTTCAGCGCGACCATACCAGTCGCAGGATCCTTGTCCAAAATGCCAAAGCGCGAGAAATACTGCGTGTCGCGTACCTGCTCGAGCCGCTTGAGCGAGGCAGGCAAAAGCGATGCCGGCGGCTCGTCAACATACAGCTCGAGCAGCGTCTTGCCATGGCGATAGGGGCGCTCGAAGAGCAGCCAATCGGTAAATGCCATGTTGTAGGCCATGATTTCGTTTTGCGAAGGCTCGGTGCAATAGCTGAGCCATGGGTCGACAATGATCTCGAACTGTTCGCGCGCCGGCTCCAAAAACTGGAACTTCCGCAGCATCCAAAAATGGGCCATGTCGGCAATATCGTTGCCGACGGCTTCGGCCAGATGCGCTCGGTCAAAAACTTGGTCAGTCATGGCATCCTCCTCAAACTGATGGACCTCAATTTGAGCTTACGAGGAGGGTGGGCAGCCACGACCAGCGCGGGCAAAATAGGCCTCCGGCTGCAAACCAGATGCTGACCAAACACTTGACGGGATGCTTGACCGAAAATGCGCACCGCAACAAAACCGCAGGTAAACATAGACGGCCAACCCGCCCTTTTGAGCCAGATACCCACAGCCACCACAGAAACAACAGGTGACCACAGCCCAAGAAGTCGACAAATGAACACCCGTACGTCGACAAACGAGCAAATCGCTCGCAAAGAGTGTCCCCAACGACTAGACAAAAAATGACTAGTCATTGGGGACGTTCTTAAATGACTACTTTACAGCTCCAGCGCATCGGCGACTTCGGCTGCGCAGGCCAGGGCATCGGCCATGGCGTTCACCACGAGCGAGCTGCCGTTGCGAGCATCACCCGCCACATACACCGGCGCGGCATCCGCGGCGACGCCGTCGACACGCGCCGCAAGGTGCGAGCCCTCGGTAGCCATCACCAGCAGCGGACGACCAGCGGTGGCAACAGGCACGCCAACGGCGTCGAACACGCCATGCTCGGGACCCGTAAAGCCGCAGGCGATGAGCACCAGCTGGGCCGGCACCTCGTGCTCGGAGCCCGCGATGCGCTCGGGCTTGCCAGCCGACCAATCCAGATCGACCACGCGCAGGCCCGCGGCCGCGCCCTTCTTGTCCAACAGTACCTCGAGCGTATCCACACCCCAAGCGCGCATCTCGCCGCCCATGGCAGCGATGGCCTCCTGCTGGCCGTAATCGGTCTTCTTCACGTTGGGCCACTGCGGCCAGGGGTTGCTCGCCGCGCGCGCATCAGGCGCCGCCGGCAAGAACTCAAACTGGCGCACGCTACGCGCACCCTGACGTACCGCGGTGCCCACGCAATCGTTACCGGTATCGCCGCCGCCAATGACCACAACGTCCAGGCCGCGCGCGTTCACCGCGGGCTCGCCGCCATCGAGCACCGAGACAGTCGAAGCCGTCAGGTAGTCCACGGCATACACCACGCCGGGCGCATCGATGTTCGCAGCCGAAAGCCCACGCGGGGCGCGGGCACCAGCAGCCACCACGACGGCGTCAAAGCCATCGAGCTTGGCAGCAACCTTAGGATCGCTCACGTCGGCACCCAGCTCGAACGCAATGCCCAGCTCGCGCATAAGCGCCACGCGACGCTCGACCACGGACTTCTCGAGCTTCATGTTGGGAATGCCGTACATGAGCAGGCCGCCCGGACGGTCGTCACGCTCAAACACCGTCACGCGAGCGCCACGACGGGCGAGCTCCCATGCAGCCACCAGACCAGCAGGACCGGAGCCCACCACGGCAACCGTGGGTGCGCCCTCCCCTGCCGGCTCAAAGCGGCGCGGACCACCGTTGGCCCACTCATGGTCGCTGATCGCGCGCTCATTGTCGTGAATCGTCGTGGGCTGGCCATCGACCGAGCCCAAGTTGCATGCGGCCTCGCACAGCGCCGGGCACACGCGACTCGTGAACTCGGGCATGGGCGAGGTGAGTGACAGGCGTTCGGCAGCCTCGTCCCAACGGCCGCGGTACACCAGCTCGTTCCACTCGGGAATCAGGTTGTGCAGCGGACAGCCGCTCGGACGTGCCTTGCCAAAGCTCGCGCCCATCTGACAAAACGCCACACCGCACATCATGCAGCGACTCGCCTGGGCACGGCGCGCGTCGTCGTCGAGCTCCACGTACAGCGGATCGAAATCGCGGCTGCGCTCCTCCACGGGGCGCAGCTCATGGGTCACGCGATCGATATCAAGAAAAGCACCGGGCTTACCCATGGCACTTACGCCTCCTTCTTGGTCGAAGCAACAGAGCTGGCAGCCACGGACGCAGCACCCGCAGCACCGCCCGCAACATCGAAGCGAGCAACATCCGCGTCGCTCGCGCGACCGGTCACAATGTCAAACGCCAGCTCCTCGGCCTGCGCATGCGTCTTGCCGACGGCCTCGGCGGCGGCGACAATCGCAAGCACGCGCTCGTACTCGGTCGGAATGACCTTCACAAAGTGCTTGCTCATCGTCTCAAAGCTGTAGAGCAGCTTAATGCCGCGCGGGCTCTGCGTCGCGTCCACGTGCTCCTGGATGAGCTCGCGAATCTGCGCCAGCTCGCCGGCCGTCGGGGCCTTGAGCTCAACGCTCTCATGGTTCACGCGGGC
>CABUTH010000103.1 GCA_902494465.1 uncultured Collinsella sp. | reverse complement strand
GATGCCGCTCACGCCCGAGAATCGCGCACTGGTCGCCGAGGGCATCCAGCAGATGCGCGTGACGGCCCGTCCCGGCTATATCGCGCTTGCCGCACTTGCCAAGGCCGATCTTTCTACCATTACGGCCGACGCCCTGTCATTCTCGCTCATCCCCCGCTTAAACGCTGCCGGTCGCATGGCCGATCCCAAGCTGGCGCTCGATCTGCTGCTTGCCCGCAATCCCATCGAAGCAAGCGCACTGGCGGCTGAGCTCGAGGAAATCAACCGCCAGCGCCGTGAGATCGAGGCGGAGCTCACGCGCGATGCCATGGCAAAGGTCGAGGAGACCTATGACGGCGGACGCGCGATCGTCGTGGGCGGCGAAGGCTGGCACGAGGGCGTCAAGGGCATCGTGGCAAGCCGTCTGACCAACCGCTACCACGTGCCGGCGCTGCTGTTCTCGATCGAGGACGGTATCGCGCGCGGCTCTGGTCGCTCGGTGGGCAAAGTTAACCTGTTTGACGCCGTCGAGCGCTGTTCCGACCTGCTGATTCGTCGCGGCGGACATGCCGGTGCGGTGGGTGTGACCATCGAGGCATCCAAGCTCGATGAATTCCGTCGTCGCCTTTCCGCCGTGCTATCGGAGATTCCCGCCGAGGACTTTGAAGACATCGACGAGGTTGCCGCCACGGTCGACCTTTCCGAGCTGAATATCGAGACTATAGAGCAGATTTCCCGTCTTGAGCCGTTTGGCCAGGGCAACAAGGTGCCGCTGCTGGCTGCCGAGGGCGTGACGATGTGTGATCGCGCCGTGGTGGGCAAAACCGGTGAGCACATGCGCTTTGTGGCGACCGATGGCGCCGCGAGTGTGCCGGCCATTATGTTCCGCGTGCCGCAAATCGATAAGCTCATCAACTGCGATAGCGCTGTCGACTTGGTGTTCGAGGCCGTTGCCGAGCATTGGCAGGGTCGTGTGAAGCCCAAGCTCATGGTCAAGGATGTTCTGGTCCGCGATACCACGCTGCCCAGCGTCGACGATCCGGCATGCGAGCTTCGTCGTGGCGTGCAGCCGACGGATTCCGGCCTGCGCCTGGAGTCGCGCAAGCGCGAGACGCTCGCCCAGCTTTCCTATACCGAGCTCACGCGCTCGCTTATCCATAGCTTTATCGGATCGAACCAGCCGCACCGCGCGCAGGCTGAGGCGCTCGACGCCTTGGCCGATCACCAGAGTGTCTTGGCGGTTATGGGAACGGGCCGCGGCAAGTCGCTCATCTTCCATGTGCATGCCGCGCGTGAGGCGGTGCTTCGCGGACGTGCGAGCATCTTTGTCTATCCGCTGCGTGCGCTTGTTGCCGACCAGGCCTATCACCTCTCGTCGACGATGGCATCGCTTGGCATTGGCGTTGGCGTGCTGACCGGCGAGACCGTGGAGGCCGCACGCGATGACGTGTTCGCCGGCCTAGCTTCGGGCCGCACCGGTATCGTGCTCACGACGCCCGAGTTCCTATCTATCCACCGTGACCGCTTCGCGCGTTCGGGCCGCATCGGCTTTGTCGTTATCGATGAGGCGCATCATGCCGGTCTTGCCAAGGGCGGCGACCGCAGCGCCTATCTTGACATGCCCGATATCCTCAAAGCTCTGGGCGACCCGGTCGTTATGGCTGCGACGGCCACCGCGACGGCTCCGGTCGTGGCCGAGCTTGCCCGCATGCTTCCGATCACTCACACGGTGGTCGACGAGACGGTGCGCGAGAACCTGCAGCTCGAGGACGACCGAGATCTTGCGAGCCGCGAGAACCGTTTGGTGTCGATCGTGGCGACGGGGGAGAAGACCGTCATTTACGTCAATTCGCGCGACCAGTCCGTGGCGCTCGCCAAGACGTTGCGCAAGCGTGTGCCCGATTGCGCAACCCATATCGCGTTCTATAACGCGGGGCTTGCGCGTTCCGATCGCCGTCGCGTGGAGGAAGCATTCCGAGACGGCAGCCTCAGCTGCATCGTCTCGACATCTGCCTTTGGCGAGGGCGTCAACCTGCCCGATATCCGCCATGTCGTGCTCTATCACATGCCGTTTGGCGGCATTGAGTTTAACCAGATGAGCGGCCGTGCCGGTCGCGATGGCCAGCCCGCCGTGATCCACCTGCTCTATTCGTCGCGCGATGCCCGCATTAACGAGCGCCTGCTCGACTGCTACGCACCCGAGCGCGACGAGCTCGTCACACTCTATCGCGCGCTGCAGACCATGTGGCGCTCCAACCGCGGCAAGACCGGGGATGATTCATTCTGCGCAAGCGATATCGACATCGCGCAGATGTGCCTTGCCATCGATGCCCGCACGCCGGTCGACGAGCGCTCGGTGGCAAGCGGTCTGGGAATCTTCGAAGAGCTTGGTTTCTGTCGCGTTTCGGGGTTTGACGACACCCGTCGCATCGCGATGGCAGAAAACCCCGGACGTGTGCAATTGAGCAGGTCAATCCGCTATTTGGAGGGTCTGCGCTCGCGCATGGAGTTCTCGGCTTTCCGGAGCTGGGCGCTCGATTCGTGCGCTTCTGATATGCTAGCCAAAGTTAACCGCCCGATCGTACCGCGGGCCTAGGGGAAGGGGACCTCGATGGATGCCGCAGCCCGTACCGCCCATGATTCCACCCTCCAGCCGTTTTCGGAGATGGAGCACTATAAGCATGCCGATGAGCTGCCGCCCGAGATTATGGCGGACAGCTACGACAAACTGGAGCGCCTGTGCCTCAAATATATGAATGAGGACGACTTTTCTAAGGTGGAGCAGGCCTATTGCTTTGCCGCCGAGAAGCACTGCAACCAAAAGCGGCGCTCGGGTGAGATGTACATCAACCATCCCGTCGAGGTGGCCATCATTTTGGCCGATCTCAAGATGGACTGCGATGTGGTGTGCGCCGCGCTGCTGCACGATACCGTCGAGGACACCGAGACCTCGCTCGCCGATGTTTCCGGCCTGTTTGGTGATACGGTGGCCGAGCTCGTCGATGGCGTGACCAAGCTCACCAACATCGAAGTCGATAGCATGGACGAGAAACAGGCCCTCACGCTGCGCAAGATGTTCCTCGCCATGTCCAAGGACATCCGCGTCATTATCGTTAAGCTTGCCGACCGTCTGCACAACATGCGCACCCTTGCAGCTCTGCGCGAGGACCGTCGCCTGTTTAAGGCCCGCGAGACCATGGACGTGTATGCGCCCCTGGCCGACCGTCTGGGCATGAGCTCTATTAAGTGGGAGCTCGAGGACCTGTCCTTCTTCTACCTGGAGCCCGATGCCTACCAGCGCATTGCGCGCATGGTGGCTGAGTCGCGCGAGGTTCGCGAGCGCTATCTGGCCGAGACCATCAAGACGCTCACCGACGAGCTCAACCGCATTGGCCTGGAAGACTTCCAGATCAACGGCCGTTCCAAGCACTATTGGTCCATCTACCAAAAGATGAAGCGCAAGGGCAAGGAATTCTCCGAGATCTACGACCTGGTGGCACTGCGCGTCATCACGCATTCGGTGCGCGATTGCTACTCCACGCTCGGTGCGGTACATACGCTGTGGCACCCCATGCCCGGTCGCTTTAAAGACTATATCGCCATGCCCAAGGTCAATAACTACCAGTCGCTCCATACGACGGTAATCGGCCCCACGGCCCGCCCGCTCGAGATTCAGATTCGAACCTATGAGATGCATGAGCAGGCCGAGTACGGCATTGCCGCCCACTGGCTCTATAAGAAATCGGGCGGATCGTCTGCTTCCAAGACCAATGACGCTCAACGTTTGGACGATCAGATCAACTGGCTTAAGCATTCGCTCGATTGGGCTGCGTCTGATGAGATCACCGACGCCAAGGAATACCTGCATTCGCTGAAGGTCGACCTCTTCGATCAAGAGATCTTCGTCTTTACGCCCAAGGGCGAGGTCATGGCGCTTCGTGCCGGCTCCACGCCGCTCGACTTTGCCTACGCCGTTCACACCGAGGTGGGCAATCACTGCGTCGGCGCTAAGATCAACGGCGCGGTGGCCCCACTCACGCACGAGATCAAGACGGGCGACCGCGTTGAAATCCTGACCAACAAGAGTTCCAAGCCGTCTCGTGATTGGCTCAAGATCGTTAAGACACCTTCCGCCAAGTCAAAGCTCCGCCGCTATTTTGCCGCCGCGACCAAGGACGACGACGCTGCTGCCGGCCGCGATATACTGGCCAAGGACTTGCGCAAGCGCGGGTATGGCATCTCTACGCCGCGATCCACGCGTGCGCTCAACGCCGTGGCGGAGCAGCTGAACTTCAAGCAGCTCGAGGACCTGTTTGCCGCCGTGGGCGCCGGCAAGGTTGCCCCGCGCGCTGTGGGTAACAAGGTCGAGCAAATCTTGGACCCCAAGCCCGAGGAACAGCTCACCAAGGCCGAGGCTATCGCCGAGGTCGTGAAACAGCCGGCCCGAGGCTCCAACCGAAAGCCGCAAAAGCGCGGCAAGAGCGCCAGCAACGGCATTATCGTCAAGGGCGAGAGCAACAGCGGCCTGCTGGTCCGTCTGGCACATTGCTGCAATCCGGTGACGGGCGACGATATCGTCGGCTTCATCACGCGCGGTCGTGGCGTTTCGGTGCATCGCGCCAACTGCCCCAACGTCAAGGGTCTTATGGAGCATCCCGAGCGCATGATCGAAGTGGAGTGGGACGGCGCTGCCGACACCCTCTTCCAGGTCGAGATCGTGGTCGAGTGCCTGGACCGCATGGGCCTGCTCAAGGATGTCACTATTGCCATTGGCGATGCGGGCGGCAATATCCTTTCTGCCGCCACGTCGACCAATCGCGAGGGTATTGCAACCCTGCGCTTTATGGTCGAGATCTCGGACGCGAGTGGTCTGGATCCGCTGCTGGCCTCTATCAGCAGCGTCGACTCGGTCTACGACGCGCGCCGCCTGATGCCCGGCGAGGGTGGAGCCCAGCTTAAGCGCCGCGTTTAGTCGCGACGAACGTGTCACATTATCGATATTCGCTACACTCGAGGCATCGTTTGATGCCTCGAGTTCTATAGAGAGGAGAGGGACATGAGTGCTGTGTCCTTGGATTTAACTCCCAAGGGATCGGTCGAGATTGAGACGCTCGTAAACGGTCCCATTCAGACCAATAGCTATGCTGTTATTTCGGACAATGAGTGCGTGATTATCGACCCCGCATGGGAGGGCGAGCGCTTGGTGGAGCATATTCGAGCCGAGCATCCCGGCGTACGCGTGCTTGGCGCCGTATGCACTCATGGCCATGCCGATCATGTTGGTGGTGTTGCCGGCGTGCGAACCACCGTTGGCGAGGGCTGCCAGTATGAGCTGTGTGCCAAGGATGTGGCGGTGCCGCATGCGAACATCGAGGAACAGCGAGCTATGTGGGGCATTGAGACGCCTGACCCCGGGGAGCCGACGCGCCTGCTCGCCGAAGGCGATGCTATCGAGGTGGGCGATATCTGCCTGCAGGTGATCGAGACACCAGGGCATACGCCGGGCGGGATCGTCTTGTTTGCTGCCACCGAGCAGGGGAACATTGCCTTTGTGGGCGACACCCTGTTTCCGGGTGGGCACGGCCGCACCGATCTTTCCGGCGGAGATGAGGCGGCGATTCTGCGCTCGCTCTCCAAGCTCGCCCGGCTTCTTCCGCCCGATACCGTTTGCTTAACCGGCCATGGCGATTCGACCACCATGGCACGCGAGCTCATGCAGAACCCTTTCATGCAGGTGTAGCTTTATAGTCAGCTTCTAAAGCACGAGAAGCGTCCAAACGTCAAGCTATTTTTCCCCAACGGGTCAATTTCGTAGGGCAAACGGTCAAAAAAGTCTGTTTGGACGATATTCGTGAACAAACGAACGTTTATGCTCGGTTGCGCCGTGGTAAAATCACAGGCGTTATCGGAGCAACCTTACAGGAGGTTTCTTTTATGCTCGTCAACGCAGCAGACATGCTCAAGAAGGCCGAGGCCGGCAAGTACGCTCTCGGTGCCTTCAACACCAACAACCTCGAGTGGACCCTGGCTATTCTCCAGGCCGCCGAGGAGGCCAAGTCTCCGCTGATCCTTCAGTGCACCGCTGGTGCCGCTAAGTGGATGGGCGGTTTCAAGGTCTGCGCCGACATGGTCAAGGCTGCCGTCGAGGCCACGGGCGTTACCGTTCCCGTCGCCCTTCACCTCGATCACGGTTCTTACGAGGACTGCTTCAAGTGCATCGAGGCCGGCTTCACGTCCATCATGTATGACGGCTCTCACGAGGAGACCTTCCAGCTTAACCTCGACCGCACCAAGGAGCTCGTTGAGCTTGCCCACTCCAAGGGCATGTCCATCGAGGCCGAGGTCGGCGGCATCGGCGGCACCGAGGACGGCGTGACCTCCAACGGCGAGCTCGCTGACCCCGCTGAGTGCAAGCAGATTGCTGACCTGGGCGTCGACTTCCTCGCCTGCGGCATCGGCAACATCCACGGCGTGTATCCCGCCGACTGGGCTGGCCTTTCCTTCGAGCGTCTGGGCGAGATCAAGGCTCAGACCGGCGACCTGCCCCTCGTTCTGCACGGTGGTACCGGCATCCCCGAGGATCAGATCAAGAAGGCCATCTCCCTGGGCATCTCCAAGATCAACGTCAACACCGACCTGCAGCTCGTCTTCGCCAAGGGCGTCCGCGAGTACATCGAGGCTGGCAAGGATCAGCAGGGCAAGGGCTTTGACCCCCGCAAGCTCCTCAAGCCTGGTCGCGACAACATCGTTGCCCGCACCAAGGAGCTCATGGAGGAGTTTGGCTCCGTCAACAAGGCGTAAGTAGCGGTTTAACTTCCCGCCGGAGGCCCCGTTTCCCCTACGCTGTTTCCCTCGCGCTCACCTGGCTTCGCCAGAAGTCGCGCGACGGAAGCAGCTCCGGGGAAACGGGGCCTCCT
>CABUTH010000102.1 GCA_902494465.1 uncultured Collinsella sp. | reverse complement strand
TGCGGACGCCCAATCATCCGTGCACCACATTCTGCCCATGTGCATGGGCGGCTGCCCCCACCGCCATATGGTCTCCGGCGAGCGCCGTTGCCCCTGGTTCAAAGACGACCCCGATGCCTACGTCCTCGCCAAAACTCGCGACGCCCGTAAGAGCCGCCAATAAAACCTCCGGCCCTGCTTGGCCCTGGGAATAAACGTCAGACTTGCCCGATTCACGCTTCGCGCAAGGGCCGTTCTACTTCCCAAACCTGATCTGTCTGTCGCACAGCTCAAGGGAGCCTGGGATACCTCTTTGATATCTTCCACGAACTACTGGAGTGCGGCACAGTCGGATGACTGGACCGTTTTCGTTGGAGCTTGGTTGTTTGCCTGTGTGAATGGCGTATTTGCTTTAGCTAGCGGTTGCGACGCCTTGTTGCGGAAATGCTAACTGATGCAACTACGCCACCGGCAACACTCAGGGCGACTGCTATCGCGCCGTTGTCGCCCGTAGCGGGTAGGGTGGTCCTGGCTGGTTTAGCTGCCGTTACTGCCTTGGTGGAAACGGGATTTGCCGCGGGCTTTTCTGTCTTGGGCTGCGGTGTGGGCTCGGGCTTGGTTTCCGGTTCGGGTTTGACCTCTGGGATCGGCTTAACACTTGGATCGGGTTTGGAACCGCTCGTATCGGTTGCAATCAAGTGCACGTCACTGTCGAAGATGTAACGGATGTAGTAATCGTGCCGCGTCTCGTGCATAATCCCTTGCCCGCTGTCGAAGTCACGGTCAACGTGTGTGCCAAGGTGGGCTGAGCTGTTGAGGTTCAGCCTGTAAGGGATTTGGTCGTCGGCGTAACTGCCTGTAAAGACTACGGTTGCTCTAACGTGATTGTCGATCATGGTCAGGGCAATAGAGACGCTGGCCTCTTTGGGGTTCTCGGTTTTTATAAGGCCTTCGGTATCGGTGTCGATCTTGAAGAGAAGGACGGTGTCGTTAAGCCCGTAGATGAAGTCTTCGGGTTTGTCGGGGAAATCGTATACAAACGCCTCATTCTGGACCAACATAAAGGCAGGAGGGAGCTCCAGGTCATAGTTATGGTCGACAACGGTGGTAGCTGTGAGGCTGCCTTCCGCGTTGGCTTCGTCGCAGGTAATGGGTGCTGCGACATCGGTTTCGGGCATTTCTGTCGCCAGTGCTGCGCAGGGTAGCAAAAGCAGTCCTGCCACAAGAATGCTTACTCCGAAGGCGGCGATTCTGGCGTCTGCATGACGCTTGACGTCGCGGATAGACAGGCCAGTCCGTTTGTTATGGGTCTGCGGTGCAACATGCTGTCCATACATAAGACACTCCTTGTTCGTAGGCCGGTTTCCGCGGATCTATATTGCGCCTGGCCGATGCGGCTAGGCTCTTTCACGCGAACGCTTATGCGAGCAGGGAGAAAGCTCAAGCTAATTTTCTCACAGTCGATACTTTGCGAGCAACGATTTGCTGTTCAATTCTCGGAGAGAAAATCAAGGTGGCCGAGGAGTTATCAGGCAATGAGATTGTGTCTAGAGAACACGAACGAGAGATGCGATCTACAGACGACTGAATAGCTCTATCCGTTTTGGTTACAACGAAATGTATGCCGCGCGCCTGCGGCATGAAGAAGGGAGATTCTTATGAATATCGTTGTATTGAGCGGTAGCCCGCGCAAGGGCGCCAATACCGACACCATGGTCGAGGCGTTTGCCGAGACCGCGCGCGAGGCCGGCCATACGGTCGAGGTCATCCGCGTTGCCGGCAAGAAGATTGCTGGTTGCCTGGGGTGTCAGTACTGCTTTGCCCATGAGGGTGCCTGCGTGCAGAAGGACGACATGGCCGGTGTGCTCGAGACACTGAAAGGCGCCGATATGGTTGTCTTCGCTTCGCCTATCTACTGGTTTGATATCACTGCGCAGGAGAAGGCCGCCATCGACCGCCTGTATGCCTTCGGTGCTACGGGCTTCCCGTTCACCAAGACGGCCCTTTTGCTCGATAGCCATAGCGAGGGCGTCTATGATGCGGCGATCGCTATGTACAAGTCAACCTGTGCGTACTGCAAGTGGGAGGACCAGGGCATTGTCACCATCAGCGGTATGACCGAGCGTGACAGCATGGTCTCCTCGCCCAAGTTGGAAGAGGTGCGAGAGCTCGCTCGCAAACTCGCCTAAGGACAAGAAGAACGCATGGCAATCAGCGTTGGCGGAAAGCCTACTTCCCTTACCAAGAGGATTACTGATTGCCATGCGTTGATGTCCTTATGGACAATCTCCGCGTGCTAGGAGACTTTCTCGCTCAGGAACTCCCTGAATGCGGGGATGTCAAAGCCAACGAGACCACGCCCACGTTCCCCGATGACGCCGTCCTCGAGAAGGCGGCGTTTGTATTGGCTTGCGTAGTTGCTGGCGACGCCCATGCGTTTGGCTATCTCCGAGACCCTGCTGGGGCCAGAATCGGGCAGCATCGCGAGTAAAAACTCAATGTCTTTATCGGAAAGCTCTCGATAGGTCGTTTCGAGAATGCGATCACGCAGCTCCATGCGTGCGAGTAGGGAACCCTGCTGGACATCGGATGCACTGATTTGGGGCGAGTTCTCCGAAACATCCCAAGTGCGATATCCGACGAGCTGCATCATGTAGGGGAATCCGTCGACGGCCTTCACAGCATTCTCGAGCGCTTCTGGTGTGATTGAACGTCCTCCGGCCTCAACGGTTTTGCGAAACGCGTTTGCAATTTCAACGTCAGTGATTCGTCCTAACTGATGATATTGGGAACGCCTGAGGAACGAGACGGAATCGTTACGCAGCAACGCCGATACTTTGTAGGGCAGTCCTGCCATGAGTAGGGCAACTTTTTTACCTTCGCGTACAAAGTGCTGGTAAACAGAGGCAAATTGAAGCATTTCTTCGAGATCGACGGTGACTTCATCGATGGTAATGAGAAGTCCGATGTCATGTTTTTCGAGTTGCTTAAAGATGCCATTCATGCGCGTGCGCCAGTTGCCCTGAGCCTCTTGAGCATATGTCCAATCGATGCCCACTGGACCAATTTGAACGCCGTTTATGCGCGCATGAGGCTGTGAGAGGTAGCTATCTGCGGCTTCTTTGGTTCGCTCGATAATATCTTCGAGCATGCCTGGCATGGCGGAGACATTTGCTGCGATCCAACCGTGTTCAAGCGCCGTTTCTGAAAGGAGCGAGAGAAGCGCCGTCTTGCCCGTTCCCCTTGCGCCCGTAAAAATAGTCGACAGGTTTGGATCTCCCGGGCCGTTGATAAAACCACGGTTGATGTCACGCAGAATATGCTCGCGACCCGCTAGAAAGGGAGGGACGCTTCCGAACGTCGGGGTAAAGGGGTTCTTGCTGTACTCCATGGTGACTCCTTTGCAAGTTTTGCTAATTTTTGCAAGTTTTGCTAATTTTTGCAAGTTTTGCTAACAGCTGACCAAAGGGCATCGAAGCAGTGACGCTGACATTTTTTACGCAGAAAAATAAGCAGAAATCAATTTATCTGCGTTAAAAAATAGTTGAGAAGAAAAACGACGAGTCCCGGGCGCAATGCCGTTGCGTTCCGGGCCTCGTCGCTTTGAGAAGTATCTAACGGTCTCGTTGCCGTGGCACCTAGTCAAACAGGCTCGGCATGTCGTTTTCCTTCATGAGGGCACCGGCAGAAGGCAGGCTCTGTGCGGTGAACTTCTCGGCCGAGACGCCGGCGCCAAGAATCTCCTCGGTTGTGCCGACGGTGGTGACCGAGCGGCCCTTCTTGGCCGTAAAGGCTTGGACGCCCTGCGTGTTGGTTGTCGTCTTGGTCTTGAGTAGCGACGTGTTGAAGTTCATCAAGCGATAGTCGCTCGAGACCAGCGCGATGTCACGATCTGTGTTGAGCACCTGTGCATACAGCAGTTTGCTGCCGCCGTAGATGGCGTTCTTGAGGCGCTTGCGGTTGGTCTTGGTGACGTATCCAGAAAGCGCGACGCGCACCACGCGGCCGTTCTCAAAGACGAACAGCACGTCGGCCTTGTAGTCCTCGGGGTCGATGACCCAGATGACGCTCTCGTCGGGTTCCATCTCGAGGTCGGTGGGCAGATACGAGCCCAGCTGGGCCGACTTGGTGTCCTCAAACGCCGCAACCTTGCACTTGTATACCTGGCTCTTGTTGGTAAAGACCAGCAGCTCGTGGGTGTTGGAGGACGGAAACTCGATAAAGGGTTTGTCGCCGTCTTTGTACTTGAGCGTAGTGGCCTTCTTGAGCACGCGGTCCGTCATCTTCTTAAGGTAGCCATCGCGCGAAAGCATGATGGTAACCGGGTACTCCTCGACCTCGGGCTCCAAGCTTACCTCGATAACCTCGTGGGGCTCGATCCTGCCCGTGCGGCGCGGCATCACGTACTTCTTGTTGACCGCGGCCAGCTCGTCGCTGATGACCTTCTTGATGTTCTCCTCGCTGGAGAGGATCTCCTCAAGCTCGGCAATCTCGCCCTCAAGCTTTGCAATGTCCTTGGTGCGGTTGAGGATGTACTCCTCGTTGATGTTGCGGAGCTTGAGCTCGGCAACAAACTCGGCCTGGGTCTCGTCGATGTCGAAGCCGCGCATAAGGTTGGGCACGACCTCGGCCTCGAGCTTGGTGCCACGGATGATGGCGATCGCCTTGTCGATGTCGAGCAGGATCGCCTCGAGGCCGTGCAGCAGGTGCAGGCGCTCGGACTTTTTTCCCAGGTCAAAGTTAATGCGGCGACGCGTGGACTCAATACGCCACTTGACCCACTCGTGCAGGATCTGACGCACGCCCATAACGCGAGGGTAACCATCGACCAACACGTTGAAGTTGCACGAGAACGAATCCTGCAGCGTGGTCAAGCGATAGAGCTTGGCCATGAGCTTGTCGGGGTCGACGCCGCGCTTAAGGTCGATGGCGATGCGCAAGCCCGAGAGGTCGGTTTCGTCGCGGATGTCGGCGATCTCCTTGACCTTGCCCTCCTTGGAGAGCTTGACGATGCGCTCGATGATGACATCGGTCTTAGTGGTGTAGGGAATCTCGTAGACCTCGATGATGCGCTCTTCGGGAATCCAGCGCCAGCGGGAGCGGATCTGGAAGCTGCCAAGGCCGGTCTCGATAATCTTTTCCATCTCCTCGCGGCGGTAGATGATCTCGCCGCCGGTCGAGAAGTCGGGCATGGGCATGTATTCGAGCAGGTCGCAGTCGGGGTCCTGCAGGTAGTGCATTGTGGCAGTGCAGACCTCGTTGAGGTTGAAGCCGCAGATGTCGGACGCCATGGCGACACCGATGCCCTTGTTGGCTGAGACGAGGATATTGGGGAACGTGGTGGGCAGCAGGCGTGGCTCCTTCATGGCGCCGTCGTAGCTGTCGACGAAGTCGACCGGGTCCTTGTCGATGTCCTTGAAGATCTCGGCGCTGATGGGGGAGAGCTTGGCCTCGGTGTAACGCGAGGCGGCGTAGCTCAGGTCGCCCGAATAGTACTTGCCAAAGTTGCCCTTCGACTCCACGAAGGGCGCAAGCAGCGCTTCGTTGCCCGTCGCCAGGCGCACCATCGTCTCGTAGATCGCGGCATCGCCGTGCGGGTTGAGCTTCATGGTCTGGCCCACGATGTTGGCGCTCTTCTGGCGCTCGCCCTTGAGCAGACCCATCTTGTACATGGTGTAGAGCAGCTTGCGGTGCGACGGCTTAAAGCCGTCAATCTCGGGGAACGCACGCGAGACGTTGACGCTCATGGCATAGGGCATGTAGTTGACTTCGAGCGTCTGCGTGATCGGCTGGTCGGTGACCTCGGAGTGCAGGCCGATAACGTTCTCGGCGTTGACCTGCTTTTTCTTTGGCTGGTTCTTCGTCTTCTTCTTTGCCACGATTTCCTCTTGAACTTCTTATGGGCCGTCGTTATCGATTTGCTGCTACTGCAGGTCCAGCTGGTCCAGGTATTCCTTGCCGTGCTCGGAGATATGGCGCTTGCGGCCCGCCTCGTCGTTGCCCAGCAACAGATTGAACATGGTCTCCATCTTGGTGACGTCCTCGGGCTCCACCTTGATCAGGCGACGCGTCTCGGGGTTCATGGTGGTGAGCCACATCATGTCCGGGTCGTTCTCACCAAGACCCTTGGAGCGGTTGATGGAGCACTTTTGGTCGCCGATCTCCTTGAGGATGCCGTTCTTCTCGAGCTCGGTGTAGGCAAAGTAGGTCTTTTCTTTGCAGTTGATCTCGTAGAGCGGCGACTCGGCGATATACACGTAGCCTTCGTCGATAAGTGTTGGAACCAGGCGGTAAAGCATGGTGAGCACGAGCGTGCGGATGTGGTAACCGTCGACGTCGGCGTCCGTACAGATGATGACCTTGTTCCAGTTGAGGTTGTCCAGGTCAAAGGCACCAAGGTTTTTGATGCGCTTGTCCTTGATCTCCACGCCGCAGCCCAGCACGCGCATGAGGTCCATGATGATGTCGGACTTAAAGATGCGCGGATAGTCTTCCTTCAGGCAGTTGAGGATTTTACCGCGGACGGGCATAACGCCCTGGAACTCGGCATCGCGCGAGGTGCGAATGGCGCCTGCTGCCGAGTCGCCCTCTACGATGTAGATCTCGCGGCGGCTCTTGTCCTTGGAGCGGCAGTCGATGAACTTCTGCACGCGGTTGGCCATGTCGGTCTTCTGCTGTAGGTTGGTCTTGATGCTCTGACGCGTCTTCTCGGCGTTCTCGCGCGAACGCTTGTTGATGAGCACCTGCTCCATGATCTTGTTGGCAGCGTCTTTGTTCTCGATTAGGTAGGTCGAGAGCCGCTCCTTAAAGAAGGCCGTCATAGCCTGCTGGATAAAGCGGTTGTTGATGGCCTTCTTGGTCTGGTTTTCATAGGACGTCTGGGTGGAGAAGCAGTTGGTCACCAGCACCAGACAGTCCTGGACGTCCTGCCACTTAATGCCGCTCTCGTTTTTGTTGT
>CABUTH010000101.1 GCA_902494465.1 uncultured Collinsella sp. | reverse complement strand
CTCGACAGCAGTGTCGAGGCGAGCGGCCAGTGCACGGGCGAGCGTGCGAATGGCCTTGATGGTACGGCCACGACGGCCGATGACCTTAGCGACGTCATCCTCGGCGACAGAAACCTCAATCGTAGAGGCGTCATCACCATCAATGACCTCAAGGCTCACGGAATCCGGGTCGTCGACGATCTGAACAACGAGATATTCGACGAGATCGGCGATGCGATCTGAGAGCATTGCCTCACCCTCGAGCTGTGCAGCGTCAACCTCAGGCACGATTTACTCCTCGGCGCCCTCAGCGGCCTCAGCGGCAGCCTTAGCGGCCTCGGCCTCTTTGGCGAGCTGCTTCTTGGACTTCTTGACGACGGTCTCGGTCTTCTCGCCCTCGTTGGCGGCCTTGACCAGAGCGGCGACGGCGTCGGTGAGCTGAGCGCCCTTGGACTGCCAGTCGGCGATCTTCTCGAGGTCGAGGTTGATGGTCTTGGGGGCGGTCATCGGGTTGTAGCGGCCAACCTCCTCGATGATACGACCGTCACGCGGGGCGCGGGAATCGGCGACGACGACACGGTAGTACGGACGCTTCTTAGCGCCGTGACGAGCAAGGCGAATCTTGACTGCCAAAGGAAACTCCTCCAACCAAGCAGCTTTAGGCTGCAACTACAAACAAACAGTTGAACATAATACGCCATCGACGCGGGCAGGTGAAGTCCGTGAGACCAACTTCTTCGGTGTAGTCGAGGGCAAATCCATATCTTAGACAAGAATTCGGGATTTGCAAGCACATACACGCACCCCACATGAGCTGCGCGGTATACTCATGACATGGAAAGACGCGAACATACATACGGTTATGAGGATGCCATGGGCGTCACACCGCCTCCCTGGACGGGTTCGGCGGTGGGCCTCATGGACCTCGATGCATTTTTTGCGAGCGTGGAGATGCTCGATCATCCCGAATGGCGCGGAAAGCCACTCATCGTGGGCGGAGACGCCGATTCGCGTGGCGTCGTGTCCACGTGTTCGTATGAGGCGCGTCGCCTTGGCGTGCACTCTGCCATGGCCTCGGCCGAGGCGCGGCGCTTGTGCCCGCAAGCCATTTGGACGCACGGGCACTTTGATCGCTACCGCGAGGTGAGCGCGCAGGTCATGGCGATTCTTGCCGAGGAAACGCCGCGCGTAGAGCGCGTATCCATCGACGAAGCCTTTATCGATATCACACCGGGTCGCTTTGCGCCCGAAGACCCGCTACTGGTTGCGCGGCGTATAAGCGACCGCGTGGCAGCGCTGGGAGTGACCTGCTCCATTGGCGTGGGCTGCAACAAGACGGTCGCAAAGATCGCAAGCGAGCGTGACAAGCCGTTTGGATTGACGATTGTGCGCCCCGGGACGGAACAGCGCTTTTTGGCCGCGCTACCAGTGTCTGCCATGAGCGGCATCGGGCGCTCGGCCGAGGAACGACTGCGCCGCATGCGCATCTACACCCTCGGCGAGCTATCACGTGCACCGGAATCCACCTTGGCCTCTATTTTTGGCGTCAACGGCGAACGTATGCGTCAGCGTGCGCTGGGACTTGAAATCTCCGAAGTCACGAGTCTCGATGAAGAGCGCGAGGTTAAATCGGTGAGCAATGAGCGCACCTTTGCGAAAGATTTGACTGAGCGCGGGGACATCGAAGCGGCGATTGCGCTGTTGGGCGAGTCAGTGGGACGCCGCCTGCGCCGTCAGGGACTGACGGGCGCCACGGTGACGCTCAAGCTCAAGTATTCGTATGGAAGCGGTCGCTCGGCACAGCGCCGGCTGCCTCATCCGACCGACGATGAGAACATCTTCGTGGCGGTTGCGCTCGAACTGCTCGACAACATTTGGCAGGAAGGCATGCATGTTCGCTTAGCAGGCATCGGCATGAGCGACTTTGACCATCAGGGCGGCATCCAGACCGACTTGTTCTGCGAAGTCGACGACCGCGGAGCCCAATCCAGCGACCGCCGCGAGCTCTCCGTCGCGATCGACGCCGTCCGAGACAAGTTCGGCGACACCGCCCTATCTTTCGGCCGCCAATCCCGCTTCAGCGATTAACCGCCTTTGAGCAAAAAGAAAGCCGGGCAGGTACGGAAAACCGCAACTGCCCGGCAAAATGCGCGAGGCTAACTAAAAGCCCCGTATCAAATGAGCCACTAGAGGAGGTCGAGGGGGAGCTGGGGGGCGTCACCCCAGAGCTTTTCTAGACGGTAGAAGTCGCGGGCTTCGGGAGTGAAGACGTGAACGACGACCGAGCCGTAGTCCATGAGCATCCAGATCTTCTGCTCGCGGCCCTCAATGGAGAACGGATGCTCGCCGCAAGCCTCGGCGACCTTCTCCTCGATCTCGTCGACGATCGAATCGACCTGGCGGTTGTTGGTACCGGTGGCAAGCACAAAGTAGTCGCACACGTCGGAAAGCTCGGTCAGGTCGAGCACCTGCACGTCCTCGCCCTTCTTGTCGTAGGCGGCCTGCGCGGCGGCGCGGGCGACATCCTCGGCGGCGACACCGCTCGCGGACAGCGAGGCGGCGGTGCGGTCGGACGTGGCGGCGAAGCTCTTGTGCTCCACACCTTCAAGAATCTGCTCGTCAGTCATGGTCTCGTCGGCCATGGAATACCTCTTTCTAGACACACCCGAGCTAGCGCAGCTGGGCGTAATGGTTGTAAATCGTAATAGCCGTGGGATAAAGATAGCGCCCGGACTGGATCACATAGACCAGACCCTGCGCAAAACAGGAGAAGAACAACTCGTCAAGCGAGGACTTCCCCACCATCTTGCGCAGCGCATGGGCATAGTCGCCGTGGCGGTTGGGCTCGATGGCATCTGCCACAAAGACCACCATATCGAGCGGCGTCATGTCGCAGGCACCCACGGTGTGACGGTCGACAGCCTGGAAAACAGCCGGCGACAGCTCGGGAAAAAGCTGCGGAAGCTCATAGGCGGCAACAGGGCCATGCAAAAGCGGCGTCGCGGCGGAAGGAGAGCCGGCAACCTTGATGCCATAGTGAAGCGCGCGGGCCACGAGCTCATCATCGGAAAGCACCTTGTCCCAGTCGTGAATTAAGCCGGCGGCAGCGGCATCAAAGCGGTCAACGCCGTAGACCTCGGCCAGATGAAGTGCGGTCTCGGCAACACCCAGCGAATGCACATAGCGCTTGCGCTTATCTTTCATGCGAACATCGAGCAGCTCTTGAATGCGCTTGAGCAGCGCGCGCTCATCGCCCTCAAACTGATCCTCTACCGACAACGTAGCCCCCATCACTCAAAATCTTCTTGGCCCAAATCGGCATATAGCCTGCGCTTGCGAATGTAGCCGAGCACGGACTCGCTCGTAAGATAGCGCACGCTCATGCCGCGGGCAACTCGCTTACGAATGTTCGTCGAGCTGATCGCCAGCGCCGGAATCTGAATATAGCGCACGTCGAACGGCAGCCCCGACTCTTTGATTCGGGCACGCGCCGTATCGATATCAAAGCCCGGTCGCGTCGCCGCAATAAAGGTAGCAAGCTCAGCGATTCGTTCGGCATCATGCCAGGTCACAATATCGATAATCGCATCGGCGCCCGTAATAAAGTAGAGCTTTACCTGCGGCGGGTAAAAATCGCGAAGGGCATGAAGCGTATCGGCCGTATAGGTTACACCCGGACGGTCAATCTCGAACCGGCTCGCCAAAAAGGCCGGGTTCGCGGCGGTGGCGAGGACCATCATGGCATAACGGTCCTCGGCAGGCGTAACCGGCTTGTCAAGCTTAAAGGCGGGAGAGCCCGCCGGCATAAAGAGCACAGCGTCCAAGTCGAGCGACTCGCGCGCCTGCTCGGCAGTCACCAGGTGCCCGTAATGAATCGGGTCGAATGTGCCGCCCATAATGCCAAGCCGAAACTCCTTGCCCTCTTTTATGGGAAGCTCGGGCAAACCGATTCCACCGCGCAGCGACATGGCTTACTCGCCCTCCGAGGTCTCGGCATCGTCCGCGGCATCCGCCGCATCGATAGCCTCGACGCCCTCATCCGCAGCATCGGCCACGTCAATGGCCTCAACGGCAACGTCCTCGCCAGCGTCCTCGAGCTCCTCGTACTCCGAGAAGTCCTCAGCGCCCTCAAAGTCAAAGGCGCGCTGGCAAATGCGGACCTCGTCGCCCGCACGGCAACCGGCCTTCTCGAGCGCGTCGTCAACACCCATACGCGCAAACTTATGCTGCAGGTAGATGACGGCTTCCTCGTTTTCCCAGTCGGTCTGGATGACCATGCGCTCGATGGCACGACCGACCACGCGGAAGGCGCCGGGCTCTTCCTGGACAATGCGGAACCGCTTCTCGCGCTGCAGACGGCGGCGCTCCCACTCCTCGTCGCGCAGATCGACCGGCTCATCGGAAACCGCCAGCTCGGCGCGAAGCTTAGCCACCTGCTCGCCTACGGCAAGCATCAGCGTATTGAGACCGGCACCCGTCACAGCGGACACGGCAAAGAACATATGGCCGTCGTCGAGTGCCGCACGCTTGAGGTCGGCAATCTTGTCGGCCGTGCCCGGCGCATCGCACTTGTTGGCGACGACGATCTGCGGACGCTCCGAAAGCTCGGCGCCATACTGCTCGAGCTCACGGTTGATGATACGGTAATCCTCAACCGGGTCGCGATCCTCAAACCCGCCCGTCATGTCAACGACATGCATGATGAGCGCCGTGCGCTCAATGTGGCGCAGGAACTGATGGCCCAGGCCCTTGCCCTCGCTTGCGCCCTCGATCAAACCAGGAACGTCGGTAACGACGTAAGAATACTCACCGGCACGCACCATGCCGAGGTTCGGCACGAGCGTTGTAAACGGATAGTCGGCGATCTTGGGACGGGCGGCACTCATGCGCGCGATAAGCGAGGACTTGCCCACCGAGGGGAAGCCCACGAGTGCGGCATCGGCCATAAGCTTCATCTCAAGCTCAATCCAGTGCTCCTCGGCCGGTTCGCCCAGCTGAGCGAACGCGGGCGCGCGGCGCACCGACGTCACAAAGTGCGTGTTGCCCAGGCCACCGGCACCGCCGGGCGCCACGACAACGCGCTCGCCATCATGCACCAAGTCGGCAATCTCGAACATCGGGGTCTGCGTCTCGGGGTCGAGCTCGCGCACCACGGTACCCATGGGAACCTTGAGAATAAGGTCCTCGCCGCTCTTACCGTTACGACGGGCACCCTGCCCGTGCGTGCCGCGCTCGGCGCGGAAGTGATGCTTAAAGCGGTAATCGATCAGCGAAGACAGCTGAGCATCGGCCTGGATGACGACATTGCCGCCACGACCGCCGTCGCCGCCATCGGGGCCGCCCTTGGGGACAAATGCCTCGCGCCTAAACGACATGCATCCGGCTCCGCCGTCGCCGCCGCACACGTTAATGCGGCTGATATCGGTGAACTGTGACAACAGAATCGCCTCCTACAAAAAGAGGGAGACCCTTGAATCCTAAAACTCAAGTGCCTCCCACATATGTGCTCTATGAAGGGTGAATTACGCGTTCGCGAGCGGGCGTACGCTGACCCTGTGCTTGATACCCTTGTGGAACTCAACGGTACCGTCGACCAGCGCGAACAGCGTGTCGTCCTTGCCACGGCCAACGTTCTCACCCGGGTGGATGTGCGTGCCGTGCTGACGGACGAGAATCGTGCCCGTGGTTACCGTCTGGCCGGCATAGCGCTTCGTGCCAAGGCGCTGACCGCGGGAGTCACGGCCATTACGGGAGGAACCGAGTCCTTTTTTGTGTGCCATTGTGTATACCTACTCTTTCGTTACGAGTGTAATCTACTCGGCGACGGGAGCCTCGGCAACAGCCTCGGCCTCTGCCTTGACAGCCTTCTTGGCGCGGGACGTAGCCTGGACCTTCACGATCTTCAGCTTGGTGAGCTGCTGACGGTGACCCTTCAGACGACGATAGCGCTTACGCTTGTGGAACTTGAAGACCAGCTGCTTCTCGCCCTTGAACTGCTCAACGATCTGAGCGGTAACCTTGGCCTTGGCCAGCTTGTCGGGATCGGTGACGATCTTCTTACCATCGTTGAGGAAGATGACCGGCAGGGTGACCTTGTCGCCCTCATTGCCCTCGATCTTCTCGACGGTGATGACATCGTCGGTGGCGACCTTGTACTGCTTGCCGCCCGTGTTAACGATTGCGTACATGTTTACTTGCCCTTCATGCATCAGTTAGTGCAACAGCCGAATATAGTAGCAGGCGAAAATACCCCCGTCAACGAGTATGTGGAGCAAATCCACAAGTTCGCACAGGTATGGGGCTGACGAGTCGGCCCTCGTCGTCCTCGCATGCTTGATTCTGACGCTCGACATCGTAGGAGCAGATGGTCACGAGGTCTTGCATACCGGTGGAAACAATAGGTGCATCCACGCCCGGGGTCAAGCCCTGCAACAAAACATCAGCTGCAGAAAGCAAAATTTCCGGACGCATGGAGCCCTCGTTATCGGCATGGGTGTCGAGCATGAGCACTAAATGGTCCGGGCGCTCCCCCGCCGTGAGCTCATAGCCCACGAGCGTGTGATCCAAATCCAAGCGCTTGCTCTTTTTTCCGCGCGCGTAGTCGATGCCATGGTCCGCGCGCAGCGTGTCGATCGCACGACGCACCTCGTCGGCGCTTACGGGCGCCTCGGGATCCAAGTGCAAATCAATGCGATACGACAAGCGCGTGAGCTGCGCCGTCAACGCCGGCGTGCGCACGTCGATGTACGCCGCCTCGATGGGTGCCAGATCGGCCGGAGAGGCCGCAGCCAGGCGCCCAAACGCCTCGTCGAGCGCCACAAACTCGGTCATAAACAGGTCATACCACTCGCAGGTCGACGACGTACCCACCGGTAGCGCCGAAGAGAAGCCCACGCGCATGTGAGGAGAGAAACCCTGCGTGACGGCATAGGGAAGTCCCGCACGGCGCACGATGCGCTCAATGGTATGGATTACTTCGAGATGGCCCAGGTACTTAAGGCGATCGCGTTTGCCATAGCGAACACGAAGCCTAAAGAGCGTGGGGTTGTCGGT
>CABUTH010000100.1 GCA_902494465.1 uncultured Collinsella sp. | reverse complement strand
GGAACTTTCGATGTCTCGAGCCACATGGACAGCCCCTGCATATATAAGATGTAAGCCACGGCTGTGGGGATGAGCCCAAAGCCAAGGAACAACAGCAGCAGCTGTGGCGACATTGCCGCGGCGACATCCGGCCACGGAGCCGCGATAGCTGCCATAACCGCACCGCCAAATACAAAGCCCCAAAACGTGACAGCAAGCGGGTGGACCGTCTTGGTTGCTATCCGGCTAAACACCGCTAGCGACGCACCACAAAGGCCTGCAATCACGCCCGACGTGACGCCCCAAACCGAAAAATGAAAACCGGAAAGGTCGCCATTGGTCACTGCAAGCACGCAGCCAACGATGTTAAAGACAATGGCAACGAGCTTGTTGGGGGTCACGTCCTCGCGATAAAGCACGCGGCCGAGCATGACGCCAAACACCGGTGAGGTGTAGAGCAGCACCGAGGCCGTGGACATGCCTACCTCGCCCATGCACTCGTAATAGCAGGTGTTGGCGGCGGCCAAACCGACGATACCGACAAGCGCGCAGGGAACAAGCTCTTTAGGGCTTGCCTTGAACAGGGCCAACGGACCCTGTGCCACGGTAGACCCCTCACCCGGACGGCAGCCCATAAACATCAGGACCGGCGCCAAGATAAGCGCTCCGACCAACAAGCGAAAGGCAGCCATGCTCTGGGACGAAACGCCCATGGCCGAGATGCCGTTTACAAAGATTCCGATGCTGCCCCACATAAGCGCGGCGATCAGCACCAGCACATAGCCCAGATTGCTTTTCTTCAACGCAGCCTCCTCGGTATTGTTTCCAATATGTTTCACACTACGTTATAGTCGTTATATACATTTTTCAAGACACAAATCGGCGAGCGGAAAAGTGATCTGCTGGGGACGGAGGAAGACGGATCACTGGCTCAGACCAGCCCCTCAGTGATCCGTTTTCCTCCGTCCCCAGCGGATCATTTGGCTGTTGCGGTGAAATAGTTCCTAAATAGAGGCTTCAAGCCCCCCAAACAGGAACTATTCCACCGCAACTTATGAGGACATCGAGCTGTTAGGCTGCTCTATCCCTTAGTAATCGAGCTTCCACATGTAGCGACGCGTCATGTAGTCCTTGTGGGTAACGGCAGAGAGAGCGCGCATATACACGTTGTTGAGGATCGGCGCAAAGATCAGGTGGTTGAAGTATTCGCTCACGCTGTCCTTGATGTCGTTGAGGCCAAGCTCCTTGGCGTCGAGCTGATAGACGCGCTCGCCACCGTACTGGTTGACGAAGCGGATGCCGCGCTCGTCGTTGCAGCGGCTGCGGCCGACGCTGATGAGCTGGAACAGCGAGGTGCGCTTGTCCAGGATCTCGAAAGGACCGTGGAAGAAGTCGCAGGTGTTGATGGTGCAGGAGTCGATCTGCAGCATCTCCTGCACGTTGCAGATGCTAAAGACGTAGGCGGCACCAAAGAGCGGACCCTGAGCCATGACGTTGATGCAAGGCTTGTCGGCGTTCTGCTCGGCCCACTTGACAGCGAGCGGACGGGTATACTCGACGGCCTTGCGATAGATGGGGTCGACCAGGTCGAAGGCGGCCATAGCGGTCTCGTACTCGGCATAGCCCTCGGTCTGCTGCGTAAGCTCCATGGCGATCATGGTCACGACGGCGGAGTTGGTACGGCCCATGCAGGACTCGTCGACGGCCAGGCTGTCGTACTGGATCTTGTAGTCGCAGACCTCGGTAAGGCCGGACTCGTCAACATAGATGGCGATGGTGCTGGCGCCGTGGTCCTTGGCGACCTGGGCGGCGACGATGGTCTCCTTGGTGCCGCGCATGGACACGACAACGGCCAGGGTGTTCTCGTTGACATAGGCGGGCGTGGCGTGCACGAACTCGTTGCTGGTGTAGCTGGAGCTCACGACCTGCGTGGCCTCGTGCTCCATAAAGTACTGGGCAGGATAGTTGCCGCCGTTGGATCCGCCGGCGCCAATCCACACGACGCGCTTGATGCCGCCCTTGTCTGCCTTGTCAGCCAAAACCTGGGAGACGACATCCTTAACCTGTTCCTGAGTAGTCATCGTGCATCAGCCTTTCTTCTCGTTTGATGCTCTCGATGGCATACAAGTTACATACATGTTTTGGCTATGTCGACTAGTTGTATGCTATATTTGTCTTAGAATTTTTGCTGATGCGGTTTTCGATAACTTGCTACCAGCGGTTTTGTTGTTGTATTGAGTACATGCTTGATTAGATACGCATACAAGTTAGATACAGGTTGATCGCATGAACGCTTCATCTAAAAAGAAACTGACCCAATACGAGCGCTTGGCGGGCATGCTGCGCGACCGCATCGCCGCCGGCACCTACGCGCGCGGAGACAAGTTGCCGTCCGAGATGGAACTCATGGACGAATCGGGACTGTCGCGCAGCACCGTGCGCCATGCCCTTAAGGTGCTCGTTGATGAGGGTCTGGTTCACACCGAACGCGGACGTGGTGCCTTTGTGGCCGACACGCCGGCACTCCACGAGAACAACCTAGTATTTTCGAGCTATACGGCGCAGGTACAGGGTCGGGGTATGAAGCCCACCACGCGCACGGTGGACTCGGGCTTTACCAAGGCGGGCGGCAGTATAGCTAAGTTCTTTGATGCCGCCGTGGGCAGCAAGCTCGTCAAACTTGTCCGTCTGCGTTATCTGGACGATGCGCCGCTGTGCCTGGAGACCACCTATCTACCGCCGAGCTTTGAGGCACTCATCGATCGCGATATCAACGGTTCGCTCTACGCCACGCTGCGCCAAGAATTCCATCGCGCGCCGGCACAGGGGCATAAGACCTTTGAAGTGTGCTATGCCTCGCAAAACGAGGCGTTTTTGCTCAACGTCGAGCGCGGGCAGGCCCTGATCCTGATCACCGACTACGTCTACGACACCGACGGCCGCCCGCTCCATATCTCCAAGCGCATTCAACGCACCGACCGCGCCAAATACACCGAGCCCATCGGCTAACCTGCCAAAATAAACCTGTCCCTAAATGGTAGGTTTGGGGAGGTCGGGAAACCAGGTTGGCTTGGGTTGGTTGGGTGTGCGCTCGGCTAGGACCAGCTCCATCCAGCACATGTCGTACCAGCGGCCGAACTTTTGGGCGCAGCGGTCGAAGGCACCCACCAGGCGATATCCCATATGGGCATGGAAGTCCTGGCTGTTGTGCGTCAGGTACTCGTCGTCCTTGTCGTGCGGCACGGCGATGAGCGCACACATGTTGGTGATACCCATCGCGATCAGACACTGCTTGAGCGCATCGTGCAGCTTGCGGCCCAGTCCGCCATGACGCACGTCGCGCGCCAGGTAGATCGACGTCTCGACCGACCAGTCATATGCCTCGCGGCTGTTAAGCGGACTCACGTAGGCATAGCCTACCGGACGCCCGTCCAGCTCCATCACCAGATACGGATAGCGCTTGAGCGTGCGCTCGATGCGCCCGGCGAACTCATCAACGCTCGGCACCTCGTATTCGCAGGTAATCGCCGTCTGGCGCACATACGGCTCATAGATGGCAAGCAACGCCGGCGCATCATCGGGCGTCGCCAGGCGAATCGTCGGCTCGGACATCTCGGTCATACAACCCTTCTCCCCAAAAAAGCAAAGACCGCCCTGCGCCAAACCCAGCGCAGGGCGGCCCCCCGTCATCATGTCAACTTACAGGACAGCCGCCAGCGCGTCGATGTCCTCCTGCGTCGTGGCCCAGCTAGTGCAAAAGCGCACCACCGTGTGGGTCTCGTCGTACTTTTCCCAGTACTCGATCGAGGCATGCTCGCGAATGCGGGCCATGTCCTCATTGGGCAGAATCACGAACTGCTGGTTGGTCGGCGTCTCCAAGAAGAACTGGTAGCCGCGCTCGTGCAGCACGCGACGAAGCGCCTGCGCGGTTTCGATCGCCTGGCGACCAATCTCAAAATACAGGCCATCGGTAAAGAGCGCCTCAAACTGGACGCCCGTCAGGCGGCCCTTGGCCAACAGCGCGCCGTGCTGCTTAATACGCGGAATGGGATGCGCCGGAGCGTGCATGCCGCAGAACACCACGGCCTCGCCGCAGAGTGCGCCGCACTTGGTGCCGCCGATGTAGAACACGTCGCACAGCTGCGCCAGCTCGGGCAGGGTAATGTCGCACTCATCGGCCGCCAGCGCATAGGCCAGACGAGCACCGTCCACAAACAGCGGAATCTCGCGCTTCTGGCACACCGCATGAATCGCCGCGAGCTCGGCCTTGGAATACAGCGTGCCGTACTCGGTCGACAGGCTCACATACGCCGCACCCGGAAACACCATGTGCTCATGACTCTCGTTTTCGTAGAACACCTGGATATAGTTCTCGAGATCCTCGGCGTGCATCTTGCCCTCGTAGCCGGGGATGGTGAGCACCTTGTGACCACCAAACTCGATAGCGCCCGCCTCATGCCCGGCAACGTGGCCGGTCTCGGCGGCAACAACGCCCTCGTAGGGCGCAAGCAGCATGTCGATCACCGTCGCGTTGGCCTGCGTGCCGCCCACCAGAAAAAACACGTCGGCATCGGGGGCCTGACAGGCCTCGCGGATAAGCTGCTTGGCACGCTCGGTGTGCGCATCGGTACCGTAGCCGGGCTGCGGCTCCATATTGGTGTCGACGAGCGCCTGCAGCACTGCCGGATGTGCGCCGTGGGAATAGTCGTTGTTAAACGCGAGCATGGCAATCCTCTCTTACCGGGTATCGGTCAGATGATTCAAACGGAGCTATTGTACGCCGTTGGGATAGGCAATGCGCGCGGCAAGGCACTCAAGCGCCAGCACCAGGGCAAAACCGCAGCTCACGTCACTCAAAAAGTGTGCACCGATCACGATGCGGCCAAACGCGACGAGCGCCGCGACCACAGCCGCCGTCCAAAAGACCACACGACGGCGCGACGGCTTTTCCTTAAAGGCCGCCGCGGGAAGCCCGGCGAGCATAAGGCCGATCGCCGCATGCGCCGTGTGCCCGCTCGCAAACGACTTGAACCCGTCCTTGATCACGCCGGCGGCGATATAAGTCCACTTGTCGGGGTTACCGATCACCCACCACGGCTGAAACTCGAGTCCCTGCGTCACCTCGATCACGCGCATGCGCGGGCGCGACCACAGCGGCTTGACGATCACGTTGAGGATAATGGCCTGAACGACCCACACGGCAAGCACCATCAACGCCCAGCGCGTGAGCTCGTCGGGATCGGTCGTGCGCGTGAGGCGATAGACGATGAGGTTGGCGACGATGACCAGCGCAAACGTCAGCACCAACTGAGCTGCGATGAGTTTACCGCCAACCTTCAGGGACGAGACGATCTCGTAGCCGGCCAGGCCAACGTTGACGAGGATGCCGAGCACGGCGAGCCATTTGCTCCCCCTGGAGTCGGGACGCACCGCGCGCACGAGCATAACGCCCGCGACGCTTGCCGTCAGCTCAAACGGCAGCTCGCCGGCGGCCTCGATAAAGCGGCCGTACATGCTGCCGACGTTGAACAGCGCGCTCGAGATCTGATAATCGAAGAAACTGCCCACGCCCAGGCAAAGGGCAAGGATAACCGCGATAGCAGCGGCGTCTTTCTTGTAGATGTACCCGAACATGCTTTCCTTTCGGTCGGGCGAAGGGCGGTCAACCTGCAATGTGGGTGAGACGAAGATGGCTTTGTCCCGTAAATACCCTTACAGGTTGAGCATAAGTAAGCGAAAACGTTCCATTTGTGGCAAGGTGGCCCGAAGGAGGAGGGAAGCGTACTTGCGTACGCGACCGACGAGTGAGGGTCAGATTGCCCAAATGGGGCGTTTGCAGCGTCGACCCGTTAGTCGTCGTCGCTAGCACCCAACTGCTGCAGCAGCATGAGCGCCGCCGCCACGGGGCCGGTACCGTCGTTGGCGTCGAGGCCACGACCCAGGCCACTGCCCGCGCCGGCGCCCGCCTTGTAGGGCACCGACAGCTTGCGGCTCTTGGGAAAGTTCACCGCACCATAGCGGGTCTTAAGCTCAAAGGCCACCTTCTTGGGCACTTCGACGCCCAAAAAGGTGATGCGGCCGCCACTGAGCGTGACGCTCTCGAGCCCCAGGCGCTCGCCGCGAATGCGGATTCGTGCGCGATTGAACAGGTTGAGTCCTGCCAACGGCAGCTCGCCATGCGCGGCCTCGGTCTCTTCCTGCACCTCGTCGATGCTCTCCAGGTCCTCGGCTGCTGCGAGCTTACGGTACACGAGCACGCGCTGATCCACCGCCGGTAGGTACTCCTCGGACAAGAAGTAATCGGCCGGCAGGTTAATGCCCACGCTCGCCGCCTCCACGCCGGCATCGTCATCGCCGCGCGCCTCGGCCACTGCCTGGCCCAGCATCTGCGTAAACAGGTCAAAGCCCACGCTCGACAGGTTGCCGTGCTGCTCGGCGCCCATAAGCGAGCCGGCGCCGCGGATCTCCAGGTCGCGCATGGCGATGCGCATGCCGCTGCCCAGGTCCTGGAACTCGGAAAGTGCGGTCAGGCGCGCCGTTGCCTCCTCGGTGAGCGGCAGCTCGCCCGGGAACATAAAGTACGCGTAGGCCTGCGTGGCAGAGCGACCCACACGGCCCTTGAGCTGATAGAGCTGCGCCAGGCCTAGGCGCTGCGAATCCTCGATGATGAGCGTGTTGGCGGTCGCGTTGTCGATGCCGCTCTCCACGATGGTCGTGGCAATGAGCACGTCGATCTTTTTGGTCGCGAACTCGATCATCACGTCCTCGACCTCGCGCGGGCTCATCTTGCCGTGCGCCACGCCCACGCGCGCCTCGGGCGCGGCCTCGTGCACGCGCGCCACGGCGTCGTCGATGGTCTTGACGCGGTTGGAAACGTAGTACACCTGGCCGCCGCGACCCACCTCCAGGCGAATCGCCGCGCTCACCACATCAGGGTCGTACTCCCCCACGTGGACGATCACGGGACGACGCCCAGTCGGCGGCGTGGTGATCAGGCTCATATCGCGTACGCCGCTCGTGGCCATCTGCATGGTTCGCGGAATCGGCGTTGCCGAAAGCGTGAGCACGTCAATCTGCTCGCGCAGGTTCTTG
>CABUTH010000099.1 GCA_902494465.1 uncultured Collinsella sp. | reverse complement strand
GCCGTTGGAGGCCATACGACCTTCGTTGCGACGGATGGCGTGCTCGACGAGCTCGGCTGCCGGCAGGTCGACCAGCAGGCGGGACTGGTTCTCGGCAGGATCTTCGACCAGCGTAATGCCAAAGGTGGACAGAACTTCTGCAGGGGTAATACCTGGCATGGGGCCTCCTTTAAAAGCGCGACACGTGGACGAGGCGCGCACTTTACTCACGTAAAGCCCGTTGTACCCGATATGCAAAAACGTTTTTGCGGCAACGGCGAAGCGCCCGCCCAACGGTCAAAAATCGCACGCAAGCGGCCTAGTCGTTAGGGACACTCTTGAACAGGCAACAACCAAGGAGCGACCCCGGATGCCGGCACTTAGGGACGTTCCCAAAGTGCCGGCACATAAGGAACGTCCCCAAATGCCGTCTACTGAATGGCGCCGCCGAAATTATCGAACAACCTGTTCAAAAACACGAACGAACACCGTCGCGTCTATACTAGAGCGCAGCAATAGAAAGGACTCCGCTTTGAGCATCACGCCCATCGATAGCATTCGCCGCGCCATCGCCCGCCGCAATGGCGTCGCCGACCCCACCGTATCGGACGGGGCGCACGGGCAGGGCGGACGCATCGAGAACGGCCTGTTCCCCGCATCGCACACCGCCGAGGAGCTCGCACGAATCCAAGAGCTAAGCCAGCGTAACGCCGGCGGTCCCGACAGCAGCCAGGTCACACGCCGTCGCCGCGAGCGCGATCGCCAGCCCGGCCCCATCCACCGCATGGTCAATGCCTGGTGGAACCGCCTGCTCGGAGCCGTCTACGGCGGCGGCTTCTCCACGCAAGAAGCCGAGTACGAAGATCACGCCACCCGTCGCGACTACCTTTGGAATACCCTGGGCACCGCCGTGTGGGGCATGGCGTTTCCGTTGCTCACCATCGTGTCCACACAGCTCGTGGGCGCCGAGGAGGCTGGCAAATTCTCCATCGCCTTTGTCACCGGCACGCTCATCATGATCGCGTGCAACTACGGCGTGCGCAATTTCCAGGTCTCGGACATCGACGAAATGACGTCCTTTGCCTCCTACCAGCTCAACCGCTGGATCTGCGGAGCGCTCGCACTGGCATGCGGCCTGGTATACAGCAGCGCCCGCGGCTATGACGCGCAGATGGCGACGATCGGCCTTGGGGTCTACCTCTACAAGGTCATCGACGGCGTCGCCGACGTGTACGAGGGCCGCCTGCAGCAGGCCGACAAGCTCTATTTGGCCGGCATGAGCCAAACGCTGCGTTCCGCCGGCGTCATCGCGGTCTTTAGCGTGGCACTGTTCCTCACGCGCAGCATGCCCATCGCCGCCATGGCCATGGGCGTCGCCGCGATCGCCTCGCTCGTGCTGGTCACCGCGCCGCTCGCCCAGCTCGAAACCGAAAAAATCGCGCCGCGTGAGCCTGCGCGAGGTCGGCCACCTGTTTGTCCAGTGCGCCCCACTCTTTGGCGCGCTATTCCTGTTCAACCTTATCGAAAGCATGCCCAAGTTTGTGATGGAAGGAACACTGGCCTACAAATACCAGCTGTACTTTAATGCCCTGTTTTTTCCAGCCCAGGCTATTCTGTTGAGCATTGGATTTGTCTATAAACCGCAGCTCCTGCGCTTGTCGAGCATTTGGGCTAATCCTCGCAAGCGTCGTCGCTTTGACCTGATTATTGTTGCCGTTATGGCGCTGATCGTGGTCATCACCGGCGTGTGCGCCGCATTTATGGCCGGTCCCGGCATTCCCCTCATGAGCTATATGTACGGCCTCAACTTCGAGCGCTACCGCACATTGGCGCTGCTGATGGTCGTCGCCGGCGGCATCACCGCGGCCATCGACTTTATCTACGCCATCATCACGGTGCTGCGCCATGCCGGCGACGCCACCAAGGTCTACCTGATCTGCTTCGCCGTAAGCGTGGTGCTGCCGGTGATTCTAATCAATCTGCTCGGCCTGATGGGCGCCGTCGTGAGCTACCTAGCCATCATGGCCCTACTGCTGGTGCTGTTGATTATCGAGTACGCCCATATCCGCCAACGCATCGAACGCGACCGCAACCCATACGGCGCCTAATTAGCTGCCCCCGGTAACCGGAGTTTGCGATGGAATCACCCCAGTTGGGGTCTCGGTGCGAACAATAAGCATCACGCAAAACTAAGTGAGTAGCCTTTTACCGAATCCCCGACCACACCGACAAAGCACAAGTCTGTGACCTGCGGTTTTATAGAGGCAAATATGTTGGGTGCTCGGCATTTCCAAAAAAGTCTACTCACTTAGCCAGCGAGCAGCCAAATGATTATTGAATCCCCGTCCCAGAATAATCATCGATGTTTAGGCACCGACAGCGAGCAGTCTCGAAGTGCCCCAGGTTGGCACGAAAGAGGAACGACGCGTACTTCTGTACGCGAGCGACGGTTTGAGCGACAAGATGGGGTGCTTCGGGGCTGCGCAGCGTCAACGTGACCGCCGTTCGGTAGAACGGCGGAACAAGGTTATTCGCCCGGGTTGATATTCTCGTAGAACTCCGCACCATCATCCAGGCGCAGGATCCCGACGCGACCGAACTCGGAGCCGGTGGCGGCAGCGCAGTCGATATCGATGCGATCGGGCACGCCGGCGGCATCCTCGCCACCCAGGCGCACAATCTGCCCGCGGCCCGACTCCTCATCGAGCCCCGCCAGGCCGCCAACCTCGCAATAGCGCCCAAGCGACACCGTGGGCGTGTGGCCGCTCACCACGACCGGGCCCTCGCCCTCGGCAGAAAGCAGTCCCGTCGGCGCATCCCAATAGCCGTGACGAATCCACAGCAGGTCATCGGACGACTGCACCGCGAGCATCTGCTGCAGCAGTTCGCGATCGGCACCCACCGCTCCGACGCCATCGGCACAATCGACGCCATGCTCAAGTAAAAACGCGCGCGCCGCCTTCATCTCGATTCCAGCATGTACCAGCAGATACGGGCGCTCCTCGGTCTCGGCCACCGCGTAGAGCGGCAGCGCAGCCATCCATCGCACGAGCTCCTCGTATGCCTCAAATTCCATGTCGTTGAGCTGCTCGCGCGTCGTCCAGCCACCGTTGATATCCCAGGTCTCGGCATCGAGCGGATCCTGGCCAATGATGGCATCGAGCATGATCTGCTCGTGATTGCCCTTGAGCACGCGGGCGTTGGGCAGCGAGCGCACGAGCTTAATAACGCCGACCGGATCGGGCCCGCGATCGATCATGTCGCCCAGCACGTACAGCGTGTCGTCGGACGCCAGCGAAATCTTAGACAGGGCCTCGTCAAGCGCACGCACGTGCCCGTGAGCATCAGATGTCACATAGATCGCCATGGTACGCCTCTCTTTGCATTGCAGCGGAAGCCCGGCGCCGCAACTAAAACTTCAAGTTGAACTTAAACGTTACCCATTGTACTCCGTTGCAATAAAGCTGGAAAGGGTTTCCGAGCAGAGGCAAAGACGGCAGCCGTCTATGACGATATCGCGCACGCCCGCAATCGAACCCCATAAACCCACCATCTTTGGGTACAAATAACCGCAGACAACTGACCGTGCCACGCCAACCACCCAGGAGCGGACACCATCCATGAACCAGATCCTTCTCTTTATCGGCCTCGTTATTATTCTGTGCCTGACCATCAAGCCCGTCGGCAAAAAACTCCCCTTCCCCACCCTGCTCATCTTTATCGCGCTCGGCATGCTGTTGGGCGTCAACGGGCCGGCGCACATCGAATTTAGCGACTACGCGCTCACCGAAACCGTCTGCAGCACGGCGCTGCTGTTCATCATGTTCTACGGCGGCTTTAACACCAATATCGACCGTGCCAAACCCGTTGCCGTGCCCGCGGTACTGCTGAGCACGCTCGGCGTCGTCATCACTGCCGGCATTACGGGTGCGTTTGCGCACTTCGTGCTGGGTTTTGACTGGATTGGTGGCCTGCTGCTGGGATCGGTCGTGGCATCCACCGACGCGGCCAGCGTCTTTAGCGTGCTGCGCGAGCACAGCCTGTCGCTGAGGGGCGGCACCGACTCGCTGCTCGAGGTCGAATCGGGCTCCAACGACCCCGTCGCCTACATGCTCACCGCCGTGCTCGCCACACTCGCGGCCGGCGGCGACATTAACATCCCCGTGCTGCTGGCCAAGCAGATCATCCTAGGCGTGGGGCTGGGCCTTGCTATCGGTTGGACATCCAGCCGTCTGATTGAACGCGCACACGCAACGGCCGAGGGCGCGCAGACTATCTTTTTGTTCGCTGTGGCGATCATCGCCTACGCGCTGCCGAGCTACCTGGGTGGCAACGGCTTTTTGGCCGTGTACCTGGCCGGCATTGTGCTGGGCGCGAGCGACATCACCGGCAAGGTCGAGATGGCGCACTTCTTCGACACCCTCACCGAGATGGCCGAGATGACCATTTTCTTTTTGCTCGGCCTGCTCGTGACGCCCGCCCGCCTGCCGCAAATGCTGCTGCCGGGCCTGGCGCTCATGGCGTTTATGCTCTTTGCGAGCCGCCCCATCGCCGTCGGTCTGCTGCTGGCGCCCTTTAAGACGAGCCCTCGCCAGGTTGCGCTCGTAAGCTGGGCGGGCTTGCGCGGCGCGGCTTCGGTCGTCTTTAGCCTCTTTGCTGTGGTGGCCGGCGTTCCCGGCGGACACGACCTATTTGACCTGGTGTTTGTGATTGCCGTATCGAGCATTGTGGTGCAGGGTTCGCTACTGCCGGCGGTGGCGAAGAAACTCGATATGATCGATGCGGCCGGCGACGTGCGCCGCACCTTTAACGACTATCGCGACGAAGACGGCATGTCGTTCGTCAAGCTCAAGGTGGGCGCTGGCCATCCGTTTGCCGGGCGCTCGCTCGCCGATATTGGCAGCGCGACGGACATGCTCGTGGTCCTGGTGCTGCGCGACGAGGCGCATCCGGTACTGCCCAATGGCGACACCGTGATCCAGGAAGGCGATCTGCTGGTGATGGCAGCCCCAACGTTCGAAGAGCGTGCCGAGGTTACGCTGCGCGAGGTCACCGTGACGCCCCACGGTCGCCTGGCCGGTCAGCGCCTGCGCGACGTGCCGCAGGGCAAGCACCCGTTCATCGTCGTGATGCTCAAGCGCGAAGGCCAAACGATCATCCCCGACGGCGACACCCTAATATACGCCGGCGACGAAGCCGTCATCGCCACGCTGGCATCGTAGTGGCTAGGGGTAGCTAATTTGGGAAGGGGTTAGTCATCGTCGACGGCAAAGTCGCGGAGATCGAGGCCTTCGCGTTCGGCTCGGGCCAGGAGCTCTTGGGGCGACTCGTCCTCGATATCCACTACGTCGAGCATGGCGGTCGGAAAGCCCACGCCCGCCGCACTCCCCGCGCGGTCGAGCAGGCTCTCGCGCAGCTGGTCAACATCGACTTTAATCTTCACGGTGAATCCTCCTACCGGGCAATCGCGACCGGACAAACCGCACGTCCCAACTGATGTGCAATAAACTCCAGATACGGCCATAATAAAATAATGAACATCAGGGAGGTTACGGATGATGGACAAGCTCACTGCCATGACGGAACAAGTCAGGGATTTTTGTGATGCGCGCGATTGGCGCAAATATCACACTCCAAAGGAACTTGCCATCGGCATAGCGACAGAGTCCTCCGAACTCCTTCAGCTTTTCCGCTTTATGAGCGACGAGCGCATTGCAGAAATGTTCGATAACCCTGATCAGCGCCAAGCCATCGAAGACGAAGTCGCTGACACGCTCCTCTTTCTCCTGCGTTTCGCCGATCTAAACGGAATCGACCTCCCAAAGGCGCTCTCGTCCAAACTCAAACGCAACGGCGAGCGCTATCCCGTCGACACCAGCTCCAGCGAATACAGAAAGGCGGACCACCATGAGTAACGAGTTCGCCCTTCGGCAATACACGCTTCCCCTGCCCCAGCCCTTCGAGACAAGCGAATCGCTGCAAGACTTTGGCACGCCAAATCCAGGGTCGCACCACGACGAAAGCTGGCCTGTTCTCTACATCCTGACCAACAGCAAAAACAAAACGGCGTACATCGGTCAAACGACCAATTATCGACGCCGCATGAAGCAACACGCCGCAAACGTGGACAAAGACTTCGACCGGACCCTTCTGATTGACAATCCGACCTTCAATCAGTCAGCAACATTTGAGTTTGAGAATCGACTTATCGAGCTGTTCTGCGCTGACGAAAAATACCAGGTAACCAACGCCAACAATGGCTATGCCCAGTTCGATTATTTTGAGCGACCTCAGTATCGCCAGAAGTTCAGAGACCTCTGGTCGAAACTTCGCGAAGAGAACTATGCGATCCGCCCCATCGAAGAGCTCGAGAACACTGACCTGTTCAAATTCTCGCCCTTCAAGACGCTCACGCCCGATCAATACGAAACGATTGAGGCGATTTACAGGCGGCTCGAGCAAGAGCATGAAGACATTAAACACGGCGGGCCCAAGAAAGAGCGCGTAACCGTCGTGAACGGCGCGCCGGGAACAGGCAAAACAATCCTCGCCATCAGTCTCATGTTCAAAATCAAAAATGAGCCGAACCTTTCCGGCCTGCGGGTCGGCTTCGTGACGCCCATGGAGTCTCTGAGCAAGACGCTCAAAAAACTCACGCACTTCCTCCCCGGGTTAAAGCCCGGCGATATCCTGAGCCCCAGCGACGTCACAAAAAACGATCGGTATGACATCTTGCTTGTCGACGAGGCGCACCGACTGGGAAACTACTTATCCGCCGGCGCCGGCATCGGAGCTTTCTACAACACATGTGAACGACTCAACTTGCCGCGCACGAGCAGCCAGGTGGATTGGATTTTCAAATGCTGCGACAAATCGTACCTGTTCTATGACCCCAAACAGCAAGTCCGCGCATCGGGACTCAACCGAGATGGCCTTGAGCAGCGACTCAATCAACTCGAAGAAGCGGGTATTGAAACCGAAGAGTTCAACCTAAGCACGCAAATGCGCGTGCGCGGCGGCGACGAGTACCTCGATTTTGTCTACGACCTGCTCGATAACAAGGCGTACATGCATGCCGGCATGAAGTTCAAAGAACTCTTTTCATCGGAGCCTTACGATTCGCGAGCCGGGGATCCGGACAGCGATATCCCCAGATACCAGTTTGGAATCGTCGACCAATTTGAGGATTTCTGCT
>CABUTH010000098.1 GCA_902494465.1 uncultured Collinsella sp. | reverse complement strand
GCCGCATTTGAGACAAGGTGACGTGAAACGAAAGGGCGCTGACCTTCTGGTCGCGCCCTTGAAGTTGAACGTCAGATTGTCCAAATGCGGCCCGCGCAGCGTCGAGCCGTTACGCGGTTCGTAGAACCGCGTAACTAGTTAGTACATCTTTGCGCCGGCGGGGATGGAGGCGTCGAGCTGGATCAGGTTGAGGCGCTCCTCGCCCTCCTCCTCGTGGACAGCGCTGATCAGCATGCCGCAGCTGGGAATACCCATCATCTTGCGCGGAGGCAGGTTGGTGATGGCGAGCAAGGTCTTGCCGACCAGGTCCTCGGGCTCGTAATAAGCGTGAATACCGGAGAGGATGGTGCGGTCGGTACCGGTACCGTCGTCGAGCGTAAAGTTCAGCAGCTTCTTGGACTTCTTGACGGCCTCGCATGCCTTGACCTTCACAGCGCGGAAATCGCTCTTGGAGAAGGTATCGAAGTCGACGAACTCCTCGAACAGCGGCTCAACGGCGATCTTGGAGTAATCGAGCGTGGGCTTGAGCGGCTTGACGAACGGGCTCGCGGCGTTGCCGGCCTCGGCAGCCTTGGCGGCAGCGGCACCGGACTGGAAACCCTTCTCGGGCTTCATGTGCGGGAACAGCAGCACGTCGCGGATGGAAGCCTGGTTGGTGAGCAGCATGACCACGCGGTCGATGCCGATGCCAATGCCGCCCGCGGGAGGCATACCGTACTCGAGGGCGCGCACGTAGTCCTCGTCATACTCCATGGCCTCATCGTCGCCGCCGGCCTTCTCGGCCATCTGGGCGGCAAAGCGCTCGGCCTGGTCGACCGGGTCGTTGAGCTCGGAGAATGCGTTGGCGTACTCGTGGCCGGCGATGACCAGCTCAAAGCGGTGGGTCAAACGCGGGTCGTCCTCAAAACGCTTGGCAAGCGGGCTGACCTCGATGGGGTAATCGCACACGAAGGTCGGGTTGACGATGGTATCCTCGCCCAGCTCATCGTAAATCTCGGCGATAATCTTGCCGGCGGTCCACTCGGGCTTAATCTCCAGGCCCTTCTCGCGCGCGGCGGCGGCAAGCTCCTCGACCGGCGTGTCGATGGTGACCTGCTTGCCGAGCACGTCGGAGACGATGTCGGTCATGGGACGGCTGGCCCACTCACCGGACAGATCGATGGTCTGGCCCTGGTACTCGATGACCTCGGGATTGTCGATAGCCTTGTTGGCAGCCTTGATGACGCCCTGGGCGAGCGCCTTCATGCCCTCGAGGTCGGAGAAGGCACGGTAGGCCTCCATCGTGGTGAACTCGGGGTTGTGGGTAAGGTCCATGCCCTCGTTACGGAAGATGCGGCCGATCTCGAACACGCGCTCAAAACCACCGACGATGCAGCGCTTGAGGTGCAGCTCGGTGGCAATACGCAGGTAGCACTCCTGATCGAGCGCGTTGAAGTGAGTGATGAACGGCTTGGCAGTAGCGCCGCCCTGGATGGTCTGCAGGATGGGGGTCTCGACCTCCATGTAGCCGTCGGACTCCATAAAGCGGCGGAAGGTGGAGAGAATCTGCGAACGCTTACGGAAGGTCTCGCGAACGTCGTCGTTGGCGATCAGGTCGACGTAGCGCTGGCGATAGCGGGTCTCCTTGTCGGAAAGACCGGGGAACTTCTCGGGCAGCGGACGAACGGCCTTGGAAAGCAGGGTCGCGCTCTTAGGGGCAACGGAAAGCTGACCGCGCTGGGTGCGCACGACCACGCCGGCCACGCCCAGGATGTCGCCCAGGTCGAGGGCCTTGAGCGTATTCCAGGCAGCCTCGTCCATGTCGTTGATGCGGCAGAACAGCTGAATCTCGGCAGTCGCATCGCGCACGACGATGAACATGATCTTGCCCTGACCGCGCTTGGCGACCACACGGCCGGCGATCTTCACGACATCCTCGGTGTCCTCACCATCGGCAAGATCGGCGTACTTAGTCTCGATATCGGCGACGTAGTCCTCAAGCTCAGAGTGCTCGGGATAGGGGTTCTGGCCCGCCTCGAACAGGGCGGCGCGCTTGGCCAGGCGGGTGGCGCGCTCGTCGTTGAGCGTCGATGCCTGATCGGCGGCGTTCTGGTTCTCTGCCATAAGTTAGCTCCTCAAACTAAAACGCTCCCCAGGATTCGGTCCCAGGGAGCGAAAACATACCTTTACGCGGGACCGTGGTCTAGCGTGCGATCTTGGCGATGGTGTAGACGCGAGTCTTGCCGGAAGGCGTAACGACCTCGACGGAGTCGCCCTCGCCGTGACCGATGATGGCGTGACCGACCGGAGACTCGTTGGAAATCTTGTGCTCGAGCGAGTTGGTCTCGGTGGTACCGACGAGCGTGACTTCCATGACCTCACCGTTGGGATCGATCAGAGAAACGGTGGAACCGATGGAGACGGTCAGATCGCCCGTGGTGGCAGCAACCTGAGCGTTGGCGAGGATGGCCTGGATCTCGGCAATACGAGCGGCGTTCTGGGCCTGCTTGTCCTTGGCGGCATCGTACTCGGAGTTCTCCGAAAGGTCGCCGAACGCGCGGGCTTCCTTGATGTCCTCGACGATCTCCTTGGCGTAATCGCCCTCACGCCAAGCGAGCTCCTCGACGAGCTTCTGGCGGCCCTCAGCGGTCAGTACGATCTGGCTTGCGTCCATACGGATATCTCCCCAACTCTGATCAAACAATCAACTGTCAACAAAACGAAAAAGACCGGCTAGCCTGCGGGCAAGCCGGTCAGGTGCTCACCCCAAAGGGATGGGACTACTCTGCGTCCGCGTCGCTGTCCTCTGCCTGCTTCTTCTTGGCAGCAGCGAGCTTGGCCTCGAGCTCAGCGATCTCCTTGTCCTCCTCGGACTGCTCGACCACGACCTCCTCGGCCTGCTTGGTCTCGGCCTTATCGTCGCCCTCCATACCCTCGCGGATATTCTTGACGGTAGAGCCGAGGGACTTGCCGAGCTTCGGCAGGTTCTTGGGCCCGAAGATAATCAGGACAACGACGAGAATAATGATGAGCTCAGGAGCCCTCAGTCCAAACATGTAGACCTCCACAATACAGCGAGACAAGCTCGAATGAGTATACCGCGGCTATCGCGGTATCACAACAATAGCTAAAAAAAGGGACCGCAAGAAGCGGTCCCTCCTCATGCTCTGGTCGGGTTGACTGGATTTGAACCAGCGACCCCTGCGTCCCGAACGCAGTGCTCTACCAAACTGAGCCACAACCCGTTAGCTCGACTATAGTAACAAAGATTTCCGTCGTGTGCTAGAGAAATTTTTACTTCTTTGGCACTTCGACGCGAACCGTGTTGGGAATGAGCTCCGTCGCGCAGGACCACCAGCCGTTTTGCTGGGCAGCGTCGGCAAGCCTTTCGGCCATGTCGGCGGTGTCGCAAATGGCAAACGAGCAGGCACCCGATCCGCACACATCTACAGCAACGGTGCCGTCCTGTTTACGCAGCCAATCGAGAACCGTTTGAATCTGCGGCTCCATCTGTGCGGAAATGACACCCAGGTTGTTATGGATGAGCGCATATGCCGTCTCTGCATCACCAGTACGCAAGGCAGAAGCCATCGCGCCGGGCTTGTCCGCAGGCACCGGGGCCTCGTCAAAACGTCGATAAGCCTCAATTGTCGAAACGCTCGCCTCGCGCGGCTTAACCAGCACGACGGGCGTCGCGGGCAGCGCTGGGTACTCAGTTGCCAGCACGTCTCCCCCACCTACGTAGAACGCAGGGCTCGCGTGCAAAAAGAACGGGACGTCAGCACCAATGCCGCGCGCGATGTCGTCGAGTGCTGGGTCGGTGCGATCAATGCCCCAGAGCTCCGCCAAGGCGACAATGACCGCGGCCGCATCCGTCGAGGGGCCGCCCAAGCCGGCGCACAATGGAATGCGCTTCTCAATCGTCACGCAGATGTTTGCCTCGCGACCATAATGCTCGGCCATAGCAACCGCAGCCCGATACGCCGTATTCTTTTGCATGGGAAAATCTGATGCCGGAACCGTCTGAACGGCCAGCGCCTGCGCCGGCGTGACCGTCACGGTATCGGAAAGACCGACGGCTGCCATCAGGGAATCGACCCTGTGGTAGCCGCGGTCATCGCGCTCGGTATGAACCCCCAGGTAGAGGTTAATCTTTGCCGGCGCGGAAAGAGTCAGGGACCGATCGGTCACCGTTAATGCTCCTCGAGCTGATTGCCGAGCGGGGTAAAGATGTGCTCGCCGCTCTCGGGGTCGAACAGCTCGACCTGACCGGTGAGGACATCGATATACTGGTAGGACTGACGCGACTTACGGCCACGGCGCTCGTCGACCTCGACAATGAAGACGGCGGGGTGGACGCTCTTGATGGTGCCCATGCGCTCGACAACGCGGGTGCGGCCCATGTTGGCCTTAACCTTGACGCGATCGCCCACCATATCGGTCAGCTTCTCGTGGATGTCGTCGACGTGATTGACTTCCATCTCTTCCATGAACAGGGCCTCCAGAAGGTGCAATTCAAAAAGGGGATAATACCCCTAAGATAGACAAAACTCTAATACTATAGCACCCTGCTGTTGCCATACGCAAGTAGCTAAATAAGCCCCGTCCCAAATACGTACCAGACGACAACCTCGCATGACCAGTTGTTACGCGGTTTGGTAAAACCGCGTAACCTAAAGGTTGTCGGTGTCCAAGACGATGGTGAATGGGCCGTCGTTGACCAGGTCGACCTTCATGTCGGCGCCAAAGATGCCGTGCGCCACGTGCTCAACGTCCTCGCGCACAAGCGTCAAGAAGTACTCGTAGAGCTCGTTGGCGACATCGGGGGCGCCGGCATCCGTAAACGATGGGCGGCGGCCGTGGCGGCAGTCGGCAAATAGCGTGAACTGCGACACCACGAGTACCTCGCCGTCGACATCGGCCAGTGCCAAGTTGGTCTTGCCGTTCTCGTCCTCGTTGATGCGCAAGCCCCGGAGCTTGCCCCACAGCTTATCAGCCTCGGCGCGCGTGTCGCCGTGGCCCACGCCCAGCAGCACTAGATAGCCGCGCCCAATTTTGCCCACGCACTCGCCGTCGACCGTCACGCCGGCGTTGAGTACGCGCTGCACCACCGCGCGCACGGCCTACTCCTCGCCCGTCAGTTTGGCGGACAGATGCTCGAGCGCGTGGAAACGATGGCTGATGGCGTTCTTCTCGTCCGCCGTCAGCTCGGCCATGGTCTTGCCCGGCGTGTCGACCGGCAGGAACAGCGGGTCGTAGCCAAAGCCGTGATCGCCGCGGCCCTCGTGTGCGATAGCGCCCTCGCAGGCGCCCTCGCCATAGGTGACCAGGCCGTCCGTGTCGATGAGCGCAACGACGCTTATAAAACGCGCGGTGCGATCCTCGTCTGCCACGCCTTCCAGGTTAACGAGCAGCTTGGCGTTGTTGGCGGCATCGTCGCCATGCACGCCCGCATAGCGCGCGCTATACACGCCCGGCTCGCCGTCCAGGGCATCAACGACCAAGCCCGAATCGTCGGCAATGGCCATGAGCCCCGTCTCTTCGACGGCAGCCTGCGCCTTGATGATCGCGTTCTCCAAAAACGTTGTGCCGTTTTCCTCGGGGTCCTCAAAATCGCCCAGCTGACCGAGCGCCACAAAGCGTACCTCGGGCATGACCTTGCCCAAAATGGCCTCGATCTCGGTGAGCTTATGGGCGTTGCCGGTTGCCACGACGATAGTTGCAGCCGGGTCGAGAGTGTCGATGTCGATCTTCTCAAGTGCCATAACTGGCCTCCTTGTCTCTATAGCAAGCTGCGTGAGGGGCGTTCGGGCACTTGGCCTCTCCCCTCTCAGGCAATCAGACCTTTCAACGCAGCATTTCCGCAGATAAAACCTACCAAAATAAACCTGTCCCTATTTGGCAGGTTAGGCGATGGCTTGGCGCTGAAGCTCGATGAGCTCGGCGATGCCCTTGTCGCCCAGGTCGAGCAGGGCGTTGAGGCGTTTGCGGTCGAAGGGCGCCTGCTCGCCGGTGCCCTGGAGCTCGATCATCTCACCGGTTTCGGTGGCGACGAGGTTCATGTCGACCTCGGCATGGCTGTCCTCGGAATAATCGAGGTCAAGCAGCGTATTGCCGTCGACAACGCCCATGGAGATGGCAGCCACCTGGCCGATAAGCGGGATGCGTTCGATCTTGCCCGCCTCGACCCACATGGCGAGGGCGTCGTGCAGCGCCACCCAGGCGCCGGTGATGCTCGCTGTACGCGTGCCGCCATCGGCCTGAATCACATCGCAGTCGACGGTGACGGTGTACTCGCCGAGCGCCTTCATGTTGACGACGGTACGCAGGCTGCGGCCAATGAGGCGCTCGATCTCCATGGAGCGACCCTTGCGGTTGGCATGCTCGCGCTTGCAGCGCTTGCCGGTCGACGTCGGCAGCATGGCGTATTCCGCGGTCACCCAGCCGGCCTTAGCTCCCTTTCGCCAGCCCGGCACGCCCTCCTCGATAGTGGCGGCGCACAGCACGCGCGTGTCGCCGAACTCGGCCAAACACGAGCCGTGGGCGTGCTTCATGACGCCACGGGTGAGCTTAACGGGGCGCAACTCGTTGGCGGCGCGACCGTTGGCGCGGTTGACCTGCATGTACTCCATAGAAATATCCTTTCGGCAAAAGATGTGGCGAAGGCTTTGGCGGCTGCCTTACATCTATTTCAGCTCATCGATATCGATATGTTCGATGCTCTTGAGCGGCTGACCAAAGATAAAGCTGCCCGCCACCGCAAACTCGGCAATGTTATCGGCCGTCGTGGCAAAACGATGCTGCGGCTCGGCGGCGTCGCCCGCCAGCTGCTCGCGGCGCGTGAGGATATCGGTCAGCTCGCGTGTGGTCTCCTCGGCGGAACTCACGACGCGCACCCCAGGCCCCAGCGCATGGCGGATAGGTCCCACCAACAGCGGAAAATGCGTACAGCCGAGCACCACGGTATCGATACCGTGGTCGCGCAGCGGCTCAACCGTGGCACCCACCAGCGCACGCACGGCAGGCGTATCGAAGATGTCCTCGTTCTCGAGCCACTGTTCCTGCAGATGCGCACCCGAGGCGAGCTCGTGTTCGACAACCTCGACAAAGCTCGAGGCAGGACAGCCGTATACATCGACGCCGGCATCTAGATCCTGAATGGCGCGCGTGTAGGCGCCCGAGCGAATGGTGAGGTTGGTGGCGAGCACGCGCACTCGACGCGAGCGGGT
>CABUTH010000097.1 GCA_902494465.1 uncultured Collinsella sp. | reverse complement strand
TGTAGCGTCGTCGCAAGCGATGCGAGCGAGCCTTCCATTTTGCCGTCTTCGTCTTCGTTGCAGTAGGGGAGTTTGCCCGTAATGTAGCCGAGCGTGATGGTGTTGTTGTTTGCTTTGAGCCAGGAACATTCGGGGCCGTTGAGCGATGATGAACCGCTGTTTTGGGCCGAGTAGTGAGATTTGACTTCGTCGTTATAGCGTGGGTTGACGCGGGCGATTGCTGTCATGGCGGCATTGATGTCGTCCATCAGGTCGGGGCGGGTTTTGGGGACGGCAAAATAGTAGTCGCTCGACCCAATGTAGAACATGGGGGAGGCACTGGGCGACGAGGTCGTGTCGTTCATGATGACGGCATCGACCTCGCCGTTTGCCAGCGCATCAAAGAGAACGGAGTTTCCGTCATACTCCTTGTATGTGCAGGCGATTCCTTCGTTGGCGAGCCATTGCTGGCCAACGAAGGTTTGCATAACGCCGGGGTTGCAGCCGATGGTAAGGCCTTGGAGCGCTCGGGGGTCACCCTTGGCCAGATCGTCGCGCTCGGGCCTGGCATAGATGTGGTAGCGCTCGGTGCCCTCGGGGTTCGATGAGAAGAGCAGTTTTTGGGCGCGTTCTTCGGAGTAGGAGATGTTTGGCATGAGGTCAATCTCGCCGGCTTCGAGCTTCTCCATAAGCTCGGTGAAGGTGCCGGAGACGTATTCGTACTGCCAGCCGGGTGTGTAGTACGAGAGGGTCTGGAGGTACTCGTAACCCCATCCCGAGAGACGCTCGCCGGGGGTGCCGTCCTGGAAGCCCTCGTTGTTGACAAGCCAACCAACGCGGACTGTTTTGACCTGCTGATCGGTATTGGCGGCATAGGCGGGGGCGGGCATGATGGTGCTCAGTACGGCGAGCACGGCAAGCGCGACGGCCAAGGTGCGATATATAACTGAACGAAGGACAGCGGAAGCTCTCACATGCAATCCTAACGAATCGAGACATTACCGCATAAGGATACCAGCTCAGCCTGCCCAGTCGGCAGCTGCACCGCTAAACGGTCCCGCCCGGCAGTCATTGGGGACGTTATTAAACGACTGGTCATTGGGGACGTTCTTGTTTGACTAGTCATTTAAGAACGTCCCCAACGACTAGTTTCGTTTGCGGGGGAGGCGTGGGACAATACCGAGCGAACGTGATTGGTTGTCCGTGGAAGGGGTCGCGATGAAAAAGCTCAGGACACTTGCTGACGTACTGCGCCAGGCGGGCTTCGTGCGCAGTACGGAGCTGTTCCTCGTCTTCTATCTGCTGTGCTCGACGGCCGTCTGGCTGTCCGAGCCCACGACCCTTACGTTTGGCGATGGCCTGTGGTTTAGCTTTGAGACGGTCTCGACGATCGGCTTTGGCGACATTCCGGCAGAAACGCCGGTTGCCCGCGCCATTACCGTCATCCTAAGCGTCATCAGTATCTTCTATATCGCCATGCTTACGGGCGTGGCGGTGAGCTACTGCAATACGCTCATCAAGCTGCGCCAAAAGGACACCATGGCGCGCTTTATGGACGATCTTGAGCATTTGGAAGAACTCGACCGCGATGAGCTCGCCGACCTGTCGCGCCGCGTGCGCGAATATCGCCGCCGCCAACGCTAGAACGGGCGCCGCGCGTCACGATTGGGGGACTGAATATGAATATCACCGTGTATCTGGGTGCCAGCGTTGGTAACGACCCAGCGTTTCTGCCCGCGCTGCAGGAGCTGGGCAACTGGATTGGCTCCAACGGACACGCGCTGGTATACGGCGGGTCCAAGTCGGGCCTGATGGGTGCGCTCGCCGATAGCGTGCTCGAGGCAGGTGGACATGTGACGGGTGTTGAGCCGAGCTTTTTTATCGAGGCCGAGTTTCAGCATGACGGTATCGACGACCTTATCGTGACGAGCGATATGGCCGAGCGCAAGGCCAAGATGATTGAGCTCGGCGATGCGTTCATCGCCTTTCCCGGTGGGACGGGCACGCTCGAGGAGATTGCCGAGGTCATGTCCGCGGTGTCGTTGGGGCATCTCGATGCGCCGTGCATTTTGTACAACCTGAACGGTTACTACAACGACCTCAAGGCGCTGCTCGGGCACATGATTGATAAGGGGCTTTCGAGCCTGAAGCGCCAGCACGGCATCTACTTTGCCGACGATTTGCGCGAGATTGCCTCGATTATCAACGGATAAGCCTTGAGCCTGCCCCACTATGGCTCCCAATGGTGCCGTTTGCGGCGCAGACGGTTGGCTTGTCTGGGCCACACTCGCTCTACAATAAAACGTATCTATGTCGACTTTGACCGCGGGAGGACCCGATGGATAACCTTGCCAAACCCACAAACCGCGCGCTGTTTTTAGTTAGCGTTGCCGTGACCGGTGCGTTCGCAGGTGCCGCAGTCTGGCTGTTCTTCTTTGCGATGGAGCACGGCATCGACTATCTATGGACCGAGATTCCACACGCGCTGGGCGTCGCTTCGCCCGAGCTTGCCAGCGGCCCGTTTGGCTTTCTGCCATACCCGTTTTTCGTCTGCCTGCTGGGCGGCTTGGTGATTGGCCTGTACGAAAAGATGACGGGCGCCAAGACCGACGACCTCAACCAGGTCATGGCCAAGGTCAAGCAAGACGGTCGCTACCCGTACGACAATCTGGGCAAGCTGTCGATTGCGGCGCTGCTGCCGTTGCTGTTTGGCGGAAGTATTGGACCGGAAGCCGGTCTGACCGGCGTCATCGCGGGCCTGTGCAGCTGGGTCGGCGACCGCATGCGCCGCTTTGGTGCCGAGTTTAGGGAGCTTACGCTGCTGGGCACCCAGGCTGCCCTGACGGCGCTCTTTACCGCGCCCGTGTTTGGCTTTGTGGCGCCGCTTGCCGGAAGTACTGACGGCCAGGGCGAAGACGCCGACGATGAATCCGCGTCCGGCGAGATCACCATCAAGCTGCCCAAGGCGCAAAAGACGGTGGTCTACGGCATTGCGATTGCCGGTGGTCTGGGCACCTACCTGCTGCTCGGCCAGCTCATGGGCGGCGGCATGGGCATGCCGAGGTTCGAGGCTGCCGTGGTGGGCAACCTGGAACTTGTCTGGCTCATTCCGCTGGCGGTGGTCGGCACCGTTTGCGGATGGCTGTACTTTGTCTCTGAGCATGCGAGCGAGGCACTGTCTCATGCAATAGGGGAGCGTCCTGTCGTCAAGGCCATGCTAGCCGGTCTGGCGCTCGCCATCTGTGGCACGGTTCTGCCCTACACCATGTTTGCCGGCGAGACCCAGGCCGACGTGCTCATGGAAACCTACCTGACCATTCCCGCTGGCGTGCTTATCGCGACCGGTCTTGTTAAGGCCATGCTGACGCCCGCCCTCATCAACCTTGGTTGGCGCGGAGGCCACTTCTTCCCGGTTATCTTCTCGGGTGTGAGCCTGGGCTACGGCCTTGCCATCCTCACCGGCGCCGATCCAGTCTTTTGCGTCGCCGTCTGCACGGCATCGACGATGGGTGCGGTCATGCGCCAGCCGGTCATGGTCGTGGGCCTGCTGCTCATGTGCTTCCCACTCAAGGGTATCGTCTGCATGATCATCGCGGCTGTCATCGCCGCCGGCATTCCACTGCCCAAGCCGCTGCGCAAGTAGTACGGTGGCGCACGCCAGGGACATGCCGTTTGCCACGGATTTGCGGGGAGGGGCGGCGATCGCGCCCTTCGTGGATTGAGACTCGCGTGGCTACAGATCGCGTGCTCGATAGACCTTGGTGCTGACGGTGCAGCTGATTGCACATAGCGCGAGGGCCAGTACGGCAATTCCTGCGCACAGACCGCCAAGGACGGCAGGATCGGGATTCGCTCCGGCAATCGACATGAGCCAGTTGCTAATGGGGTTGGAAGAGCTCAGCATTGCCATGGTACCGCAGCCCATCAGGGCAAACAGGCCGACGGAAAGGCGCAGCGCCTCCATGTGTCCAAATCGAAAGAACAGCGGCTGTGCCAAAAACACCATCATGAGGGAGATGAGCATCGATGCGGCGGAGGCTATTGTGATCTCAAAGACGGTCTGTCCCGTCGAGGGAATGCCCGTGTGATCGAAGAACGGAAGGGCGATGATGTTCAAAAGCACGGCGGCGCATGCCATGACGGCCGAGAAAGCAATAATGCACAGGTAGCGTGCGCAGATGATGTCTTTGCGCGAGAACGGCAGCGTTGCCCGATAGCGCTCCCAGCCGTTTTGGTTATCGTAGCCAGCCAGTGAGTTCATGATTATGATGGGCGACATGGCGCTGACCGCGCAGGCGCCGGCGCTTATACCGGAATCGCCGTCCGATGCGTTGGCAAGGGTTAGCACGACGAAGATGAACAGGCCGACGCCCGCAATGCTCGGGATGAGCGTGCGAGCGATGGCGAGCTCGGACATAAAGGCGCGTTTCATTTTGAAGCCCCTTTCAGCGTGAGGCGAAGATAGTCGTCAATGGTTACCCGATCGCAGGGAATCTCGGGAAAGGCCTCGAGCGTTTCGCGACGGTTGGGCACGAGCACGTCCACGCTGTAGGCGTGGCGGGCGGCATGGGCACCTTCGACGCAAGCCATAAGCTTGGCGGCCTGCGCTTGGGTGCAGTGGGCGATGCCGGCTCGGTCGGTAATGTCCTCGCGCGGCAGGTCAAACACAATCGAGCCGTTATCGATGCAGATGACGCGGTCGGCGGCGCGATCGAGGTCGGACGTAATGTGGCTCGAGAGCAGCACGCTGTGCTGGCCGTCGGCGACAAAAGCAAGCAGCTCATCGAGCAGTTCCTCGCGCGCCATGGGATCGAGGCCCGCGGTGGCTTCGTCCAAAAGGAGTAGCTTGGCATTATGGCTGAGTGCACAGGCAAGCTGCAGTTTCATGCCCATGCCGCGGGAGAGGTCCTTGACCTTTGTCTTGGGATCGAGGCCAAATCGGTCGATGAATCCGACGAACGTTTTGCGGTCCCACGTGGGGTACGCCGGGCCTACGAGTGCCTCGATCTGGCCCACCTTGAGCGTTGAAGGGAAGGGGCATGTGTCCAGGACGAGACCGACGCGGGAGCGCAGGCAGCGCTGTGTCTCATCGGGCGCGTCGGCGCCACAGCGCTGCCCAAACAGGCGCACCTCGCCGGCATCGAGCTTGATAAGCCCGAGCGCGGCGCGAATGGTCGTTGTCTTGCCGGCACCGTTAGCGCCCACAAAGCCAACAATCTGGCCGGGCTCCACGGCGAGCGTGACATCACGCAGCGAAAAACGGTCGCTCACGCGGCGTGAGACACTTTTGAGTTCTAACAAGTTTTGCATGGTATAGCCTTTCTTGCAGATGGCTACTGCATGGTTTCGGGGGCTACCAGGTCGAGCATCTCGTGCAGTTTGTCGCGCGTGACGCCCAGGGCTTCGGCTTGTTCTGCCGCCTGCGTAAGCAGCTCTTCGATATGGCAGAGCTGGTTTTCACGCAAGAGTTCTTTGTTGCCGTCGGCAACAAAGCAGCCCTTGCCCTGCACGGTACAGATAAACCCGAGCTGCTCCAGATCGGCGTAGGCGCGCTTGGTGGTGATGACGCTCACGCCCAGGTCGCTCGCGAGTGCGCGGATGCTGGGGAGTTTGGCTCCCGCGGCGAGCGTGCCCGAAAGGATTTGAGCTTTGACCTGCGAGGATATCTGCTCGTAGATGGGCTTGTCGCTCGAATTGGATAGGATGATGTCCACAGCGGCTCCTTAGCTGTTGGGCTACACGTGTATATAACCGGTAAGCACAGTATATATACACTATGCACAGTTATGCAAGAGGCAAATACGGATTGGGCCGGCTACCCAGGCCCCAACTGATGAATTTGTCCTGATAGGCGCCCTAGAGCGGGATTTCGCGGCTACAATAGGGCGGTTACATCGACGTAATGCACTCAATGCAAGAAAGGATCCGCATGGCAAGCCTGTCGGATGAAATCTCGTCGCGCCGCACATTCGCGATCATCAGCCACCCGGACGCCGGTAAGACCACGCTTACCGAGAAGCTGCTGCTCTATACCGGCAGCATCCAGACTGCCGGCTCGGTCAAGGGCAAGAGCTCGGCCAAGCATGCCGTCTCGGACTGGATGGACATCGAGAAGGAGCGCGGTATCTCCGTTACCTCCTCGGTGCTGCAGTTCACCTATAACGGTGCCTGCGTCAACATCCTCGATACCCCCGGTCACCAGGACTTCTCGGAGGATACCTACCGTACCCTTATGGCCGCTGACGCCGCGGTCATGGTCATCGACGGCGCCAAGGGCGTCGAGGCCCAGACCAAAAAGCTCTTTAAGGTCTGTACGCTGCGCCACATTCCCATCTTCACCTTTGTGAACAAGCTCGACCACGAGGCCCGCGATCCGTTTGAGCTCATGGAAGAGATCGAGAACGTCCTGGGCATCAATACGTATCCCATGAACTGGCCGATCGGCAGCGGCCGCAACTTCCGCGGCGTGTTCGATCGTCAGGCTCGTCACGTCATTGCCTTTGAGGGCGACGGCCACGCCAACGCCACCAAGAAGGTCGCCGAGGTCGAGGCCGAACTGGGCGATCCTTCCATGGACGAGCTCATCGGCGAAGAAAACCATAAGAACCTGATGGACGATATCGAGCTGCTCGATGGTGCCGGCGACGAGCTCGATTTGGATGCCGTGGCCTGCGGCAAGCTGAGCCCGGCGTTCTTTGGCTCGGCGCTTACCAACTTTGGCGTGGAGCCTTTCCTGAAGGAGTTCCTGCGTCTGGCCCCGACGCCGCGCGCCTATACCGATACGCTCACCAGCGAACCGGTCGATCCCTGCCGCGACGACTTTAGCGGCTTTGTGTTTAAGATCCAGGCCAACATGGACAAGAACCACCGCGACCGCATCGCCTTTGTGCGCATTTGCTCGGGCAAGTTCGAGCGCGGCATGGATGCCTTCCACGTGCAGGGCAACCGCAAGCTTAAGCTCGCTACGGGTACCTCGATGATGGCCGATGACCGCGCCATCGTGGACGAGGCGTACGCGGGCGATATCGTGGGCCTGTTCGATCCGGGTATCTTTAGCATCGGTGACACCGTGTGCTCTGGCAAGCGCCATGTGCAGTATCCGCAGATCCCGACATTTGCCCCCGAAATGTTCGCTCGCATTACGCAGGTCGACACGCTCAAGCGCAAGCAGTTTGTCAAAGGCATGGAGGAGCTTGCCCAGGAGGGCGCCATCCAGATCTTCCGCGAGCTGGGCGCCGGTATGGAGAGCGTCATCGTGGGCGTGGTCGGCGTGCTGCAGTTTGAGGTGCTCGAGCGTCGCCTCAAGGCCGAGTACCGTGTTGAGGTTCGTCGCCAGCCGCTGCCCTATACGGACATCCGCTGGATCCAG
>CABUTH010000096.1 GCA_902494465.1 uncultured Collinsella sp. | reverse complement strand
CGGGCGCCGCGGGGATTCGTGTCCCCGCGGCGCTGTACTATGTGTTGGACTTGAATTTGCGCAGGGCCGAAGCCCTTGTGCACGATGACGAAAGGAGGCTGCGTGGCAGGCTGGAATCTAACCGGCAATGCCGTTTCCGCCGAGTTCGACGGTTCGGACGATCAGGAGCGCAAGGAGCTCAGCGTGAGCCAGGCGGTGGAGATCGCCGCCGGCGCGCTCGATGCCATTCCGCAGCTGAGCGTTCTGGGCGAGGTCACGGGTTTCCGTGGCCCCAATGCCCGAAGCGGTCACTGCTACTTCCAGATTAAGGACGACTCGGCCGCCGTTGACTGCATTATCTGGAAGGGCGCCTACCTTAAGCGCACCTTCGACTTGCGCGATGGCATGCAGGTGAGCTTTAAGGGCAGCTTCAATCTCTATAAGGCCACGGGCCGCATGAGCTTTGTCGCTCGCTCATTTTCGCTGGCGGGCGAGGGTCTGCTGCGTCAACAAGTGGCGCAACTGGCCGAAAAGCTACGCCGCGAGGGCCTGATGGACGAAGCGCGCAAGCGCCGCATCCCGGTGTTCTGCTCCCGCGTGGCGGTTGTCACCTCGCTTTCGGGTGCCGTAATCGACGACGTCAAGCGCACATTGCGTCGTCGCAACCCGCTCGTCGAGCTCGTCTGCGTGGGCGCTAAGGTTCAAGGCGAGGGTGCGCCGGCCGAGCTTATTGAGGGCCTGCGCCGTGCCGCCGCAATCACGCCGGCGCCCGACTGCATCTTGCTGGTGCGCGGCGGCGGCTCCTTTGAGGACCTCATGACCTTCAACGACGAGGAGCTTGCCCGTGCGGTGGCTGCCTGTCCCGTGCCCGTGGTGACCGGTATCGGCCATGAGCCCGATACCTCGATTTGCGACATGGTGAGCGACCGCCGCGCCTCCACGCCCACGGCGGCGGCCGAATCGGTGGCGCCGGCCATGACGGAGTTGGCCGATGTGCTCGAGGCGCGCCATCAGCGTCTGGGTGCCGCGATGGCATCGATGATTGGGTCGGCCCAGGTCGACCTGGAGATGCTCGATCAGCGTGGCCGTCGTTCCTGGGATACCTATACGGCTCGCTTGGGCGACGCGCTCGATGCGGCCGCATGCCGCCCGTGTCTCAACGATCCGACATTTATGGTCGAGCGTCGTGAGTCAGAGCTTGCCTTGACGGCCGATCGTTTGTCCGGTGCCATAACGCGCTCGGTCGGGGCGTTCCGATCCAGCTTTGAACGCCTGCCCGAGCGTCTGGCTACAAGCACCTCGGGACTCGATGGCAAGCGCCATGCGCTCACGCTTGCGAGTTCCCGTTTGGAGCATCAGGGACGTACGATGCTCAGCAAACCCGCGTCCGACCTGGGCCGAGCTGCTGCGTCGCTCGATGCCCTGTCGCCGCTCAAGGTGCTTGCCCGCGGTTACTCCATCGCGTACAGCGATGACGGTGTGGCTACGAGCGCCAAGACCTTTAAGCCGGGCGACGCCATCCGCGTGCGCATGGCGGACGGCAACGTGGCAGCAACCGTCAACGCGGTCGAGTAGACCGCGTTTCACAGTGATAGACCCTTAGGAAAGGAAACAGATATGGCAGAGAAGACCCCGGTCGAGCAGCTTACGTACAAGCAGGCTTCGCAGGAGCTGGAACTTATTATCCGCAGCCTGGAGTCGGGCGATATGGAGCTCGAAGAGTCGCTTGAGAGCTATACCCGCGGCGTCGAGCTCCTCAAGAGCCTGCGTACCCGCTTGTCCGATGCCGAGCAGAAGGTCTCGGTGCTCCTTAAGGACGTCGACGGCAACGACGTGCTCGCCGACGGGGAAGCCGCCAACACGGACGATAACCTCTCGTTCTAACCATCCCGACCAAATATAATTACCTTGGTCTGTGAGAAAGGAACCAACCATGTGTGATTGCATCTTCTGCAAAATTGCCAACCACGAGATCCCCTCGACCGTCGTCTACGAGGATGACCAGGTCATCGCGTTCGACGACCTCAATCCCCAGGCGCCGGTCCACACGCTCGTGATCCCCAAGAAGCACTACAGTGACATCGCCGATAACGTGCCCGCCGAGACCATGGGCGCCATGGCCCACGCCATCCAGGAGGTCGCCAAGGCCAAGGGTCTGGAGGACGGTTTCCGCGTCATCTCCAACAAGGGCGTCAACGCCGGTCAGACCGTCATGCACTTCCACATGCACGTCCTCGGCGGCAAGAACCTGGGCGAGAACCTCATCTGAGGACGCACGGCCCGTCGCCTTGGCTGCCTTTGGAGTAACCTATGCAGTTTTCTCAACTCGAATACCTTCAAGCGGTAGCGAACTACGGCGGCGTGCGCAAAGCGGCTCGCGCCGTTCACGTGAGCCCACAGGCTGTCTCGTCGGCAATTAAGAAACTGGAGTCTGAGTATCAGATCGTTTTGCTCAATCGATCGGCGGGGGAGGCTGTTTTGTCTCCGGCGGGCAGAGAATTTGCGCGTCGTGCACGCGTGATCCTGGCACAAGTCGACGATCTCAAAAAGTACACCCAATCGGGGAACGGTGGCGTTTCGCCCGACGGCCACTTTCGTCTTTACGTCCCCTGTCTTCACGGGCGGGGGCGTCTTTTTTCCGAAAACTGGTACGACTCGTTTGAAAGCTCGCACCCTCAGATTCACCTTGATGTGTGGCATCAGCCAACGGCTACATGCTTTGAATCACTTGTGCTCGGCATTTCGGATGCGGCCATCTCATTTGAGGGACCAAGGGACAGTGTCCTTTCTTCGAAATACTTGGTTGAAAAGGAGCTCAAGGTTCTTTCGAGCCCAGCGGGTCATCAATCTGTGGGTGCTATGACCGTTCGTGAGTTACTGGGCGGCAGGTTAGCTGTTCCCATTAATTTGTCGCCCTGTCTCAATGCGATCAATCAATGCCCCGAAGCTCAGCTGGTTAATTTCCGCTTCCGCGACGTCGAATACGGAAACAGAGCGCAGGCTGAGTTTCTTCAAGCCGGGGGATTGATATTGGGTTTTTCTGGCTCTTCTCTCGCATCAGATGGGTCGGAAGTGAGCGAGTACTCTATTGAAGGTTCGCATGACGTAGCCTTGCCCATCTACTTTTGCTATCGACAAAATGCCTGGACCGATCGACACCAGACGGTATTTCTTCACCTATTGCGTCATCTTGCTTCGTGAGGCCATTTGGCCTCGTGTCGTCAAGTGAATGTTGACGCCTTGTAACACATGACTGACGGCTTTGCCCTCATGCTTTTCCAAGATTCCGATTTAGATTGTTGACTCTTGGAGGGCGGAGTATGAAAAACCGTACGGTTTTGCTTTATATGACGTTCGTTTTTCTGTCGAACTTCAGCACCATTTTGTATTTTCTGACGGTTTACCTTGAATTCGTCGGATTCTCGATGGTAGCGATTTCTAGCATGATGATTGCATACCAAGTGAGTAAGTTCATTCTTGAGGTTCCTACTGGTTATATTGCTGACAGGTTTGGACGAAAGACAAGTGGTCTCGTTGGCGTCGTGGGAATGCTTGGATACTACGCCGCCCTACTTTTCGCCCGTTCTCCTCTGCTTTTAATCGGCGCGTTTGCTCTCAAAGGATTTGCAGTTGCATGTGTGAGCGGATCCATAGAAGCGATCTACATTGACAGCGTCTCTCAGGACCAGCTCGTAAGACTTAATGTCGTTGAGCGATTTGTTTTCTATGCCTCTTATGCCATCTCCGCTTGCGTGGGCGGTTTCATTTCGTCTGTCGGTGCATATCTCATTGGTCTTTCGGCAGATATCATCGCAATGGTGTTGACGTTGGTTGTCGTTGCCTGCATTCCTGAGATGCGAAGAGGGGACACTGCAGCGACACCTAAGCGTGGAATTAGCCCGAAGATGATCGGTGCCGCTATTGCGCGTAACGGCATTCTTCTTTCAGCGTTCATCATGGACTGCTCTCAGGCATTTGCTTTTGTTGCCCTGGAAGACTTTTTCTCACTGTTGCTTGCGGGTCGCGGAATGAATGCCGTCGCTTCGGGTGTGATCATTGCGGTCCAGCTCCTTGCCTCGGCCTCCATGGGGCTATTTGTGCCCAGTGTGATTGAACTTGACGCCAAGGGCCGTTTTGCGCGTATTTGCGGCATCGTGCGCCTTTCCCTGACTGCTCTGTTTTTGATTCCCTTTACTCCGGTCTATTTGCTGCCCGTGTTCTATGTACTGCAGACGGTCGCTTACTCGTTATTTGCTCCAATTAAATACTCAATTTTTCAAAATGCTGTCGATTCTTCGATGCGCTGTTCACTGATTTCGGTCCAAAGCCAGATGGTGGCGGTGGGTGCCATCCTTTTCTATCTGTTCAATGCTGCGTTGAGCAGCATCGCGGGCATTCGAGTCATATTGCTTGTAGCGCTCGGGATATCTTCTTTGGTGTATATCCCCGCGCTCTTTCGTCTTACAAGTCAAAGGCCATGAGTATTTGGGCACCGATAACTTATATATCAACGCAATAAACCCGAGCGCGAGGGCGTTTGGGTTTATTATTGAAGCGTATGTAACCTGGCGGCGCCACACCGCCTGTTAGTAGGGAGACACATGAACGTTCTGGTCGTCAACGCAGGATCTTCGACGCTTAAGTATCAGGTCATCGATACCAAGTCCCACAAGGTGTCCGCAAAGGGCTCCTGCGAGCGCGTCTGCTTTACCGGCGGTACCTTCACCCACGCTGCCAACGGTTCCAAGAAGGTGACCGAGAACATCGAGTTCCCCGACCACAAGGTCGCCATCGAGGTCGTCCTGAAGGACCTCGAGGCCAACGGCGTCAAGATCGAGGGCATCGGCCACCGTATCGTTCAGGGCGGTTGGTACTTCGGCGATTCCTCCCTCGTCGACGAGGACGTCCTCGCCAAGATCCGCGAGGTCGCTCCGCTCGCCCCGCTGCACAACAACCCCGAGGCCAACGTTATCGAGTACTGCCTGGAGCAGTATCCCGACCTGCCCAACGTCACGGTCTACGACACTGCTTTCCACTTCAATATGCCCGAGGTCGCCAAGACCTACGCCCTGCCCAAGGACGTCTGCGACAAGCTGCACATCCGTAAGTACGGCGCCCACGGCACCAGCTACCGTTACATCTCCAAGAAGGTCGCCGAGATGACCAACGGCGAGGCTCGCAAGGTCGTCGTGTGCCATATCGGCTCCGGTGCTTCCCTGTGCGCCATCGAGGACGGCAAGTGCATGGACACCACCATGGGCCTCACCCCGCTCGACGGCGTCATGATGGGCACCCGCTGCGGCTCCATCGACCCGGCTACCGTGTGCTACCTGCAGCGCGAGGGCGGCTACACCTTCGACGAGGTCGACGAGATGATGAACAAGAAGTCCGGCCTTTTGGCTGTGACCGGCGGCAAGACCAACGACTGCCGCAACGTCGAGGAGCTCGCCGCCGCTGGTGACCCCGATGCTCAGCTCGCCTTCGACATGTTTGTCTACAAGATTGCCGCCAAGGCTGCCGAGATGGCTACTTCTATGTGCGGTATGGACACCCTGGTCTTTACTGCCGGTATCGGCGAGCACGCTCCGGCTGTTCGCGCCGGCGTTGCCGACCGTCTGGCCTTTATGGGCGTCAAGATGGACCATGCCCGCAACGCCCTGCGCGGCGACGGCGCTTGGTGCCTGTCCGCCAAGGATTCCAAGGTCAAGATTTTCGTCATCCCCACGGACGAGGAGTTCATGATCGCTTCCGACGTTGAGCGCGTCGTCAACGGCAAGTAATTGCAAGAGGGGAGGGGCTGGACGACCGAGCGCCGTTCGGCCCCTCTTTTGTGCTCGTTGGGCGATATGCCTGATAGCTATTTATCAAGGTGTGATAACTTCTTATTAAAATGCGGCCGCCTTAAGGGGTCTGCGTCGACCGTATTGCACTGCAAAGGAGTCTCATGAACGTACTTGTTGTCAACGCCGGCAGCTCAAGCCTTAAATATCAGCTTTTGGATACCGATACCCGCGAGGTTTTCGCCAAGGGCAACTGCGAACGCATCGGTTCGGACATGGGCATCTTTGGCCACTCCGAGAACGGTGGCGCCAAGCAGACCGAGGAGGTCCCCTTCCCGGATCACCGTTCGGCTATCGCACGTGTGCTCGTGGAGCTCGAGAAGACCGACTTTACGATCGATGGCATTGGGCATCGTATCGTTCAGGGCGGCTGGCACTTCGATGATTCTGCAGTTGTCGACGACGAGGTCATGGCTAAGATCCTTGAGGTGGCCCCGCTCGCTCCACTGCACAACTACGGCGAGGCCGCGGCGATTGAGTATTGCCGTGAGAAGTATCCGGAGCTGCCCAACGTCGCCGTCTTCGATACCTCGTTCCACATGACCATGCCCGAGGTTGCCTACACCTACGCGCTGCCCAAGGACGTGTGTGATAAGTACCACGTGCGTAAGTACGGTGCCCACGGCACGAGCCACCGCTATGAGTGGATGATGGCCAAGGAGATCCTGGGCTCGCGCTGCCACCGCCTGCTTTCGTGCCATCTGGGCAACGGCGCTTCGCTCGCCGCCATCGAGGACGGCGTGTGCCGCGATACCACGATGGGCCTCACGCCGCTCGACGGCCTGATGATGGGTACCCGTTGCGGCTCCATCGACCCGGCTACCGTGTGCTACCTGCAGCGCGAGGGCGGCTACAGCTATCAGGAAGTCGATGACATGATGAACAAGCAGTCTGGTCTGCTTGCCATCTCGGGCATCTCCAACGACGCCCGCGACATCCGCACGCGCGCCTCCGAGGGCGACGAGCGCTGCCTGCTCGCCTTCGATATGTTCGCCTACAAGGCCATGCAGCAGGCCGGCTCCATGATCGCTTCCATGGCGGGCGTGGACACCATCACCTTTACCGCCGGTATCGGCGAGAACGACTGGTCGATCCGCAAGGCCTTCTGCGATTGCTTTGAGTGGCTGGGCGTACGCATCGACAACAACAAGAACCGCGAGGCCGTGGGCAACGGCCCGCAGGTCATCAGTGCCGCCGGTTCCGCCGTCACGGTCATGGTCATCCCCACCGACGAGGAATACATGATCGCCCACGACGTCGAGCGTCTGACCAAGAACAACTAACGCGCGCATTTGCAAGTAAACGAAAGGCCTCCAGAGCAACAGCTCCGGAGGCCTTTTTACTAGCAGGCGGAAATTCCTGTCCCGAGGGGATATGTGCGCTACTCAGCCATCTGAGCCTGGACGGCGGTGATGGCCACGACACCCACGATGTCGTCAGCAGAGCAGCCGCGCGAAAGGTCGTTAACCGGCTTGGCGATGCCCTGCAGGATGGGGCCGTAGGCGTCGGCGCCGGCGAAGCGCTGGACCAGCTTGTAGCCGATGTTGCCGGCCTCGAGGTCGGGGAACACGAGTACGTTGGCCTTGCCGGCAACGGAGG
>CABUTH010000095.1 GCA_902494465.1 uncultured Collinsella sp. | reverse complement strand
CTAATGGTCCAGCGTGCCTGGGGATCCCACACGCACACGTCGGCATCGGAGCCCTCGGCAAGACATCCCTTGCGCGGATACATGCCAAAGACGCGCGCCGGATTCTCGCTCATCAAGCGGCACAGCTCCTCAGGACCCAGCTGCCCCTCACAGCTCGTAGCGATCGCGACGGGGCGATGCTCCACACCGGGTCCGCCGTTGGGAATCGCGCGGAAGTCGTCGCGCCCGCGGTCCTTTTGCCCGTGCAGGTTAAAGCTGCAGTGATCGGTCGCGATAGTATCGATCTCGCCGGCCACAAGCGCCTCGCGCAGGGCCGCACGGTCACCCGCATGGCGCAGCGGCGGGCTCATCACATATTTGGCGCCCGCAAAGCCGTCCTCGCCCTGCTCCAAATAGCACGTATCGTCGAGCATCAGATACTGAGGGCAGGTCTCGACATAGATATTCTTCTGCCCGCGCGCCTTGGCGGCACGGATGGCCTCGAGCCCCAGCTTGGTCGAAAGGTGCACCACGTTGACCGGTGCGTCGCCGGCCAGGTGCGCCAGGTATAGCAGACGGCTCACTGCCTCGGCCTCGCACACATCCGGACGGCTGAGCGCATGGCCCTCGGGCCCGTGGATACCCTGCTCAAACACGCGCTTCTGCAGCTCATTCACCAGCGTACCGTTCTCGCAATGCACGCACAGGATACCGCCAATACGCTTGAGCTCCTCGAGCACCTCGAGCGTCTCGGCATCGTCCAGGCGCAAATGATCGTAGGCAAAGTAGGTCTTAAACGACGATACGCCCGCCTCGCGCATAGCCGAAAGATCGGCGCGGTTGCGCTCATTCCACTCGGCGAGTGCCATATGAAAGGCGTAGTTGGCCGTGCAGGTTCCGTCGGCACGGCGATGCCACTCGGCAAGGGCGTCGGGCATGGTCACGCCGCGATCGGCCGTCGCGTAGTCCACGATGGTCGTCGTACCGCCGCAGGCAGCCGCGCACGTGCCGGTCTCAAAGCTATCGGCCGTCCAATCCATGCCGGTCCAGCACTGCATGTGCGTGTGGCCGTCGATAAAGCCGGGAAACACCCAGCAGCCCGTGGCATCCTCGACGGTATCGCCCTCGGCAGGCTCAATCGCCGCGGCGATCCGCACGATCTTATCGCCATCCATGGCAAGATCGGCGTGGCGAAGCCCCTGTGGCGTCACGAGCGCGCCGTTTTTGATGATAATCATAATTGCTCCTTATTGATTGATGCAGTTGGCCACGCGATCAAAATACGAGCAGGCGGCGATATGCTCCGTTATGCGTTGCTGTCCCTTGGCGGTATCGACGTCCCACAGCTCGTAGGCACGCGCCTCGACCAGCATCACGTCGGTACGGTCCTTGAGGATCGAACCGCCGCCGTCCTTGCCCTCAAGACACATAAGCGCATCGAATAGTTCCGCCGGAAAGAGCACCGGGCTCGAAGGCTCACCGTTGCACGCAAGACGCACCGGATGCTTGCGGCCACGCTCGTCAAATGCACGAACCATGGCCTCAAAAGAATCCGAACTCACGAGCGGCTGGTCGCCCGGCAAAAAGAGGCATCCTTTCCAGTCGCGTTCGACTCCCCACGAAAGGCCCGCACGGACACTTTCGCTGCGCAGCTCGCCATCGTGCAGCACGCACGGGCAATGCTTGTCCTCGCAAATCTGGGCGACCTCGGGCCAACGCGTCGAAACCACGACGTCAAAGCCCCGGGGAACCGAATCGATGGTCCGGGCAATCAGCGGCTCGCCATAGATATCGGCAAGCATCTTGTTAGAGCCAAACCGCTTGCCCTCGCCCGAAGCCATAATCACGCAACCGAGTTTCATCTCCGCAAACCTCCCCTGGCTGCCTTGGACACCATAGCTGCTATACCCACCATACCGAGCTCGCACTCCGTCGGAACAGGCACGCACTCGTTTTCCAGCGAACGCCCCTTGGCTCCCCATAGCACAAAGGAGGGCACCCCGCGACGCAGGGCACCCTCCTCAATGGTGCAGATATGCCTACTCAGCGTCGCCGGTAAACGTGGTACCGGTCTTGCCGGCAAGGCCATCGCGCGCCTTCTCGAGCAGCGTGATGAGCGCCGTGCGGCCCGGCTTGCTCTCGGCAAACGTCGAGGCTGCCTGGACCTTGGGCAGCATGGAGCCGCGACCAAACTCGTTGGCCTCGGACAGACGCTTTACGTCAGCCGCGGTCAGCGTGTCGAGCCACTGCTCGTGGTCGGTGCCAAAGCCAATGGCAACCTTCTCCACGGCCGTCAGGATAATCAGGGCATCGGCATCGAGCTGCTCGGCGAGCTTCTCGGCCGCAAAGTCCTTATCGATGACGGCAGCAGCGCCCTTAAGGTGGTTGCCCTGGGCCTTGGTGACGGGAATACCGCCACCGCCGCAGGAAATCACCACGTGGTTGGACTCGACGAGCGACTTAATGGTGTCGAGCTCGACGATGTTCACGGGCTTGGGTGAGGCAACCACGCGACGGAAGCCCTGCTTCTCGTCGTGGATGAACTGATAGCCGCGGTCGGCTTCCAGCTCCTTGGCCTCGGCCTCGCTCATCCACGGACCAATCGGCTTGACCGGGTCGGCAAAGGCCGGATCGTCTGCCGCAACCTCGACCTGGGTGAGCACGGTGGCGACACCCTTGTCGATATTGCGGTCGAGCATTTCCTCGCGCAGGGCGTTTTGCAGGTCATAGCCAATGTAGCCCTGGCTCATGGCGCCGCAAACGGACAGCGGGCAGGGAATGTACTTCTGAGGATTAGAACGCGTGAGCTCGGCCATCGCGTTGGCGATCATGCCCACCTGGGGGCCGTTGCCATGCACGACGACGACCTCGTTGCCTTCCTCGATCAGGTCGACGATGGCCTTAGAAGTCGTCTTGACGGCCTCCATCTGCTCGGGAAGGTTGGCGCCGAGGGCGTTTCCGCCCAAGGCGACAACAATACGCTTAGCCATTTCTCAGCCCAGCTTTAGGCCTGGAACCAACGGGCGGTGTTGCGCTCGTCGAGGGCCTTGAGGGTAGCGGCGGGATCGGCAACCTTCTGCAGGAACATCATGGCTGCGATGGCGTACGGCTTGTAGCTGGCCTCCTTGTACATGCCCACGCGGTGCATGTCGAAGACGTCGGCGTTGACCTCGCCGTGCTCGCAGGAGACACCGGAGATGTCGGCGGGCAGCGGGTGCATAAAGATGGTGTCCTGGCCGTTAGCAGTCTTCTCCATGAGCTCAGTCGTGGAGCACCAGTCCTGATGGGTGGCGTTCTGGGCGAGCAGCTCCTTCTCGAGCGCAGCGATGCCGGCGTCGTCGCCCTCGGCGTACAGGTTGGTGCGCTTCTCCATGGCGGCAAACGGAGCCCAACTCTTGGGGATCACGATGTCGGCGACCTCGAAGGCCTCGGCCATGGTGTTGACCTGCTTAAAGGTGGTGCCGGACTCGGCGGCATAGCCCTTGGCGCGCTCGACGACCTCGGGCATGAGGTCGTAGCCCTCGGGGTGAGCCAGGGTGACGTCCATGCCAAAGCGGGGCAGCAGGCTGATCAGCGACTGCGGGCAGGACAGCGGCTTGCCGTAAGAGGGCGAATAGGCCCAGGTGACGGCAACCTTCTTGCCCTTGAGGTTCTCGAGGCCGCCAAACTCGTTGATAAGGTAGAGCATGTCGGCAGAGGACTGCGTGGGATGATCGGAGTCGGACTGCAGGGAGATGAGCGTGGGACGGTGATCCAGAACGCCATCCTCGTAAGCCTGCTGGACAGACTCGGAGACCTCAGCCATGTAGGCGTCGCCCTTGCCGATGTACATGTCATCGCGGCTGCCGATGACGTCGGCCATGAAGGAGATCATGGTAGCGGTCTCGCGGACGGTCTCGCCGTGAGCGATCTGGGACTTCTTCTCGTCCAGGTCCTGCAGCTCAAGGCCGAGCAGGTTGGCGGCCTTAGAGAAGGAGAAGCGCGTACGGGTGGAGTTGTCGCGGAACAGCGAGACGGCCAGGCCCGAATCGAAGATCTTGGACGAAACGTTGTTCTCGCGCAGCTCGCGCAGAGCGTCGGCGACGATGTAGAGCGCCTTGAGCTCATCGGTGGTCTTATCCCAGGTGTGCAGGAAGTCGCTGCCGTACATACCCTTAAAATCGAGGCCGTTCAGCTGCTCGACGAGCTCGGTAAACTTGGCGTCCATGTAAATGTCCTTTCTAAAGGTGAAACGATCGCAATGAGTAGATGCGCTCCGGCATGCGCGTGTGGCTAGAACATGCAGAGCGCTATGACGAGGACCCGCCACCGTCGAGGAAGCATGGGAGATAACGACCGCGGGCCCCAAGTCAACAGGAGGCGCCGGGGACACGAGCGGCCCCCGGCTCAACAAGATCGAGGAATGGGACTAGTCGATCTTGTTGTTGGTCAGACCGGCGCGGAACACGGTGGCATCGCCATCGGCCTGGCTCGGATCGTAGAGGTTCAGGGCAGCCACGTACATGGCGGCAGCGGTGACCAGGTCGTCCTTGTAGGTGACCTCGTTGGGAGCGTGTGCCTGAGACTCGGCACCCGGGCCAAAGCCCACGCAGGGGATGCCATAGCGGCCCTGGATGGAGACGCAGTTCGTGGAGAAGGTCCACTTGTCGCACAGCGGACGACCGGTGCGCTTGTCCATGCTGGGCTCGCAGCCGATGCGCTCGTCACCGAACATGGCCTTGTGGGCGTCGACGAGGGCCTTGACGTGCGGAGCGGTCTCCTTGTTGATCCACGTGGGGAAGTAAGCCTCGGTCTCGTAGACCTCGCCGGTCCAGGACGGACGGTCGTACATGTACATGGAGACCTTCACGTCGTCGCCGTACTTCTTGGCGGCCGGCAGGTTACGGATCTCGTCCAGGCAGGACTCCCAGGTCTCACCGGCGGTCATGCGACGGTCGATGGAGATGGCGCAGGAGTCAGCGACAGCGCAGCGGCTGGGGCTGGTGTAGAAGATCTGGCTGACGGTGCAGGTGCCGCGGCCCAGGAAGCGGGCGTCCTCGAAGTGCTCGGGGTTGTACTTGGGGTCGAGCATCTTGACGAGGCCCTTGATGTCGGTCGACTCGTCGCAGCCGTTGTTGTTGAGGGCGCGGACGTCGGCGATGATGTCGGCCATCTTGTAGATGGCGTTGTCACCGCGGTCGGGAGCGGAGCCGTGGCAGGAGGTGCCGTGAACGTCGACGCGGATCTCCATGCGGCCGCGGTGACCGCGATAGATGCCACCGTCGGTGGGCTCGGTGGAAATGACGAACTCGGGCTTAATGCCGTCCTTGTTGTAGATGTACTGCCAGCACATGCCGTCGCAGTCCTCTTCCTGGACGGTACCGACGACCATAATCTTGTAGCCCTCGGGGATGAGGCCCATGTCCTTCATCATCTTGGCAGCGTATGTAGCAGAAGCCATGCCACCCTCCTGGTCGGAGCCACCGCGGCCGTAGATGATCTCGTCGGTCTCGTAACCCTCATAGGGATCGGCATCCCAGTTATCGATGTTGCCGATGCCGACGGTGTCGATGTGAGAGTCGATGGCGATAATCTTGTCGCCCTCGCCCATAAAGCCCATAACGTTGCCCAGGCCGTCGACCTTGACCTCGTCATAGCCAAGGCTCTCCATCTCGGCCTTGATGCAAGCGACAACCTCACCCTCCTCGCAGGACTCAGAGGGATGGCTGATCATAGCGCGCAGGAAGCGAGTCATATCAGCACGATGGGACTCAGCAGCAGCCTTGATAGCGTCGAAATCGAGTTCTTTAGCCATTGTTCATAACCTTTCAAACTAAGGAATCTACCTGTGAGGTGGCGGAGCGATACCTATTTACTCCGCCCCAACGATTAGCAAGTGGGGTATTCGCCTTCCCAGACGATGCGACGGTACTGATCCGGATCGGTGTCACCTTCCGTGGAGAAGCAGAGCACGGAGCTCGTCTTATCCAGGCCGATGAGCTCTTTGAGCTCGGCGTACTCGGGATCGAGCATGAGGGTCTCGACCAGGCCAGTGGTCACCGCGCCGGACTCGCCGGAGATGACGCGCGGGTCGCCCTTCTCGGGGGCGCCCAGGGTGCGCATGCCGCGAGCGGTGACCCAGTCGGGGCAGGACACGAAGGCGGTGGCATGGTTGCGCAGGATATCCCAGCCCAGGATGTTGGGCTCGCCGCAGCACAGACCGGCCATGATGGAGGGCATGTCACCGTCCACGATACGCGGATCGCCGTCGCCGGCGGCAGCGCCCTTGAACAGGCAGGCGGCCGGGGCGCACTCGACCACGACGAAGGTGGGCGGGTTATCGGGATACAGGTTGGTGAAGTAGCCCACCACGGCGCCGGCGAGCGAACCCACGCCAGCCTGGACAAACACGTGCGTCGGGCGGTTGATGGCCATCTCGCGCAGCTGCTCGGCAGCCTCGGAAGCCATGGTGCCGTAGCCCTCCATGATCCAAGACGGGATCTTCTCGTAGCCCTCCCAGGCGGTGTCCTGAACGATGACGCCGCGCTCGCAGGCGTCGGCCTCGGCGGCGGCCATGCGCACGCACTCGTCGTAGTTGACCTCTTCGATGGTCACCGTTGCGCCCTCGGCGGCGATGTTATCGAAGCGGGGCTTGGTGGAACCCTTGGGCATGTGAACGACGGCCTTCTGGCCCAGCTTGTTGGCAGCCCATGCCACGCCGCGGCCATGATTGCCGTCGGTAGCGGTAAAGAAGGTGGCCTGGCCAAAGTCCTTGGCAAGCTGATCGGAGGTCAGGTAATCGAAGGTGCACTCGGCAACGTCCTTGCCGGTCTCGTCGGCAATGTAGTTGGCCATGGCAAACGATCCGCCCAGAACCTTAAAGGCGTTGAGGCCAAAGCGATAGCTCTCGTCCTTAACGCACAGGTTGGACAGACCCAAGCGCGCAGCCTGACCGTCCAGGCGGGCAAGCGGGGTGACGGTATATTGAGGGAACGACTGGTGGAAGGCGCGGGCCTTCTTCACGTGGTCGAGGCTCATGATTCCCAAGTGCTTGTCATCGCTCTTGGGCATCGTGTTGCCCGCCCACTGGATCTTATCGGCCATACGGTGAACTCCTTAAGTCCTCTCTTGCCGGCCCCCGCATACGCGTTTCAGCCCATTCCCATTCATGCGACTGAACTTTTATGTGGATGCCAAACAAAAAGTTTGTTAGCACTGTTCTATCACACTTTTTGATTGGCAAACCTAACAAATTGTTTGTTGCCGTAATCGGTACTTTTTCGCCGCCGAACGGTCATGAATTGCCTTGTTGATGGATTTGTTTGCGAACAGATGTGGTTTATGGCAAAGTGTGCCCAAACTAATTTTTAGGAAGGCACCCATGACCCCCGCACAGATTGAGTTTTATAAGCGCCTCGCACACGGCCTGGCGCTCCAATTTGGCCCCAACTGCGAAGTCGTCGTCCACGATCTGGAGACCGAGGACGTGGACCACTCCATCGTAGTGATCGAAAACGGCCACGTCAGCGGG
>CABUTH010000094.1 GCA_902494465.1 uncultured Collinsella sp. | reverse complement strand
GGTCACCACGGAGCCATCGGGCATGACCATGGCACCCACGGGGCCACCCGTCAGCTGCTCCCTGGTGAGGGCCGCCGAGCGCGCCGGTGAGTAGTTCTTATCGATGCCGGCTTTCTTCATAATAATCTTGAGACGGTCGACTTGCTCATCGCCCACGCCGGTACGGCGCACATTTTCGACCGCGGTAAAGTAGCGGCGGACGATCTCCATCTTGGAAGCGTCGCGGCAGGCATCGTCATCGGTGATGGCAAAGCCGACCATATTGACGCCCATGTCCGTAGGGCTCTGGTAGGGGCTCTTGCCCAGGATCTTTTCCATCAGGGCACGGACTACCGGGAAGGCCTCGACGTCGCGGTTGTAGTTGACCGTGGTCTTGTTGTAGGCCTCAAGGTGGAAGGAGTCGATGATGTTGGCATCGTCGAGGTCTGCCGTGGCGGCCTCATAGGCAATATTGACCGCATGCGTCAGAGGAAGATTCCAAACCGGGAAGGTCTCAAACTTGGCATAGCCGGCGGCGGTACCGTGCTTATGCTCGTGATACAGCTGCGAGAGGCAAGTGGCAAGCTTGCCCGAGCCAGGGCCGGGCGCCGTCACGACGACGAGCGGACGGGTGGTCTCGACAAACTCGTTCTTGCCATAGCCGTCGTCGGACACGATCAGATCGACATCGTGCGGATAGCCCTCGATGGGATAGTGCAGCTTGGCAGGAATGCCGAGCGCGTTCAGGCGGTTGCGGAACACATCGGCAGCAGGCTGGCCGGCGTACTGGGTGATGACCACAGCCGCGACGGCAAAGCCGTTGCCGCGGAACAGGTCAACCAGGCGCAGCACATCCTCGTCATAGGTAATGCCAAGGTCACCGCGAGCCTTGTTTTTCTCGATATGGTTCGCGTTGATCGCGATGATAACCTCGACATCGTCGGCGATGCTCTTGAGCATGCGGAACTTGCTGTCCGGTTCAAAACCCGGCAGCACGCGGCTCGCATGATAGTCATCGAACAGCTTGCCGCCAAACTCCAAATACAGCTTGCCGCCAAACTGCGAGATGCGCTCCTTAATATGAGCGGCCTGCAGCTCGATATACTTCGCGTTGTCGAAACCCTGGCGCATGTATGGCTCCCGTCCCATTTCCATTTAATGTTCTAGGCGATTATAACGGAGCAGACCCTCCCCCACGCACTTCCCCTGCACCAACAAGGGGAACGTCGCAGGTTGAGCATAAGTGAGCGAAAGCCCGCCAGAGCGGCAATCTGACGCGAAAGAGGAGGGCACGGCGCAAAGTAGCCTCACACCTTTGCACCAACAAGGGAAAAGTCGCAGGTTGAGCATAAGTCAGCGAGCGACGTCCAGGACGTACAAGTTGGCATGAAAAAGGCAAGGCATAGACCTTTTGGTCATGCCTTGCCTTTTGAATGACAAATTGTCGTCCTGGGCGGCGCGCAGCGTCGACTGGTTGCGCGGTTAGTAGAACCGCGCAACATAAGTGCGCCCCCTCCCGCGCACGGAACGGGAGGGGGCTAAAGGTAGGAGTCTACCGGTGGGTTGACCCCACCGGACAGACGATGACCAGGTGATCCTCTACAGGATCGTCAAGGTTTCCGTGGGGTACCCGTTGGGTACTTAGATCAGCACGCAGGCGACGGTCAGGATGACGGCGCAGACGACGGAGAGAGCGACGATGAGCTTAAGGGCAAACTTGAGCCAGGTCGTCCACTCGATCTTGGCCAGGGCGAGACCGCCCATGATGGCGCCGGAGGTCGGGGTGAACAGGTTCACGACACCGATGGCGGCGGAGAAGATCATGACCATGACCTCAGGCGAGAAGCCGAGCTTAACAGCCAGCGGTCCCATGATGGGCATGGAGACGGTGGCCATACCGGAGGTCGAGGGGATCAGGAAGGACAGGCCGAAGTAGACCAGGAAGCTCATGGGAGCGAAGATCACGCCGGACAGGCCAGCCAGGGCATTGGCGGCAGCGTCGAGGACGAAGACATCGAGGCCGGTGTTAGCCATGAGGACGGAGATACCACGGGCGAGGGCGATGACGAGAACAACGGACATCATGTCGGCAGCGCCGGTGATGAAGGTGTTAACGATCTGCTTCTCGGACAGGCCACCGATGATACCGATCAGGACGGCCATGAGGAAGAACCAGGTGGAAGCCTCGTCGAAGTACCACTGGCCAATGGGCAGGCCGGTGATCAGGGCAGACCAGCCCTGGACGACGGCGTTACCGTCGGCGTCGTAGACAGCGCCAGCGTCGAAGAAGTTGGCGACGCCCTCGTTGAGGTCGGCCAGCGGAATGAAGCCGACGATCATGACGACGAAGGTGAAGGCGAAGGCGATCAGAACACCCTTCTGACGACCGGTGAGCTTGACCTCCTTGTGGACCTCGGAAGCAGCCTTGCCGTGAGCCTCTTCGGCGTCCTTGAGCTCCTGCATCGACAGGATGGTGGAACCCTTGTCAGCCTTGACCTTCTTGGCGTAGCTCATCACGAAGAAGATGGACATAGCGGTAGTGACAATCCACAGGACGGCACCGAGGCCGATGATGATGGACTGGTTGACCTCAATGCCAACGCCGGTCAGAGCGTCGACGGCAGCGCCGACGGCGAACGGGTTAACCGTGGAGCCCAGGCAGCCGCAGCCAGCGCCGAGCAGGACGGTAGCGGCACCGACCATGGGGTCGAAGCCAGCGGCCATCATGGTAGCGGCGAGCAGGGCGTAGAAGGGAACGGTCTCCTCGCACATACCATAGGTGGTACCACCGAGGGAGAAGATGAGCATCAGCACGGGAATGAGCATAATCTCGTTGCCCTTAAGCTTCTGCACCAGAACGGCGATGCCGTTGTCCAGAGCGCCGGTCTCGGTCATCATGCCGAGGAAGCCGCCCAGGATCATAACGAAGAGGCAGACGGGCAGAGCGTCAGCGAAGCCCTTAATCGGGGCGGTGCAGAAATCGCTCAGACGGGCGGCAGTAACCGCGCCGCCGGACGTGCCGGAGACGATAACGGTAATCACTGCGACAATTGCCAGCAGAGCAAGAAGAATGGTGAACGATGAAGGCATACCGCGCTTTTTCTTAGCGGTCTCAGTCATAGTTCTCATCCCCCCTTCATAAATCATTTACTGATCTCGCCAGAAGCGGCTCTTCCGTGCCGTGCCTGCCGCTTGATGCGAGATTATTACCAGATAAAACCGCTCGGGGTGTGCGGCAATACACCCCGAGCGAGATGCTAGATGCTCTTACTTGAGCGTGGCGTACATGACAGCCTTGATGGTGTGCATGCGGTTCTCGGCCTCGTCGAAGACCTTGGAAGCGGGGCTCTCGAAGACCTCGTCGGTGACCTCCTGCTCGGTGATGCCGAACTGCTCGCACTTCTCGGCGCCAATGGTGGTGTTGGTGTCGTGGAAGCTGGGCAGGCAGTGCAGGAAGATGGCACCCGGGTTGGCCATAGCCATGACCTCGGAGGTGACACGATACGGGGTGAGCTGAGCGATGCGCTCGGCCCAGACCTCGTCGGGCTCGCCCATGGAGACCCACACGTCGGTGTAGATAACGTCGGCACCGGTGACGCCGTCCTTGACGTCGGTGGTCAGCTTGATGGTGCAGCCGTTAGCCTCGGCGATGGGCTTGCAGGCCTCGATGACGTCGTCAGCGGGCATGCACTCCTCGGGGCCGCAGGCCACGAAGTTCATGCCGAGCTTGGAGCAGACGACCATGAGGGAGCGAGCGACATTGTTCTTGCAGTCGCCCATGAAGACGAGGGTCTTGCCCTTGATGTCGTAGTTGAAGTTCTCCTGGACGGTCAGGATGTCGGCGAGCATCTGGGTGGGGTGCCACTCGGTGGTCAGGCCGTTCCACACGGGCACGCCGGACTTAGCAGCGAGCTCCTCGACGTCGTCCTGGGCAAAGCCACGGAACTCGATGCCGTCATACATGCGGCCGAGAACGCGGGCAGTGTCCTCGATGGACTCCTTCTTGCCCATCTGCGACGAACCCGGATCGAGGTAGGTGACGCCCATGCCCAGATCCATGCCGCCGACCTCGAAGGCGCAGCGGGTACGAGTAGAGGTCTTCTGGAAGAGCAGAACGATGTTCTTGCCCTCGAGATAGCGGTGCGGAACGCCAGCGCGCTTCATATCCTTGAAGTTCTTGGAGAGCTTGAGCAGGTACTCGATCTCCTCGGTGGTGAGGTCGAGAAGCTTGAGGAAGCTACGGCCGGAAAGGTTAACACCCATGGTTTGATTCCTTTCGAAGAAATGAATTACGTAAGTATTAGTGGTGCCCGTTTAACGGGCGAAGCCGGTGCGGTTGTAGGGGGACCGCACCGGAAACGGAAAGACTTAGAGGTCCTCGCGCCAGAAGGGCATGCTCATGCAGCGCGGGCCGCCGCGGCCGCGGGAGAGCTCGGCGGAGGGCACGACGAGAAGGTCCAGGCCCTCCTTGTACAGCACGTCGTTGGTGACGGTGTTGCGGGCGTAGACGCAGATCTTGCCGGGCTCGACGCACAGGGTGTTGGAGCCGTCGTTCCACTGCTCGCGGGAGGCCGCGATCGGGTCGCCGCCGCCGCAGGGGATCAGCTTGACCTGGTCGACGCCGGTGGCGTCCTCCAGGACGTGCTCGAGGGTGTCCTCGATCAGGCGGATGTTCACGTCGCCCGGGTTCTTGCCGGCGGTCAGCTCGTAGACGCGCAGGGTGCCCATGATGGCGGGGTGGATCGTGAACTTATCGACGTCGATCTGGGTGAAGACCGTGTCGAGGTGCATGAAGGCGCGCGAGACCGGGATGTCGAAGGCCAGGATGCGCTCGACCTTGGAGTCGGAGTTCCAGAAGATGTTCTGGGCCATGACGTCGATCGCGGCGGCCTGGGTGCGCTGGGAGATGCCGACGGCGAGGGTCTTCTCGTTGATGTTCAGCACGTCGCCGCCCTCGGTGTGGAACTGGCAGTCGCGGCGGAAGTACAGCGAGACGTCCTTGTAGTCGGGGTGGTACTTGAAGATGTACTTGCCGTACAGGGTCTCGCGGTTGCGGGTGACCGAGTACATGCGGTTGAGGTTGACGCCCTCGCCGATGACCGCGAACGGGTCGCGGGTGAAGTAGAGGTTGGGCATCGGGTCGATGATCAGGTCGGACTCGGACTCGGAGTTGACCAGGGAGTCGAGGGTCGTGGACGCCGTGAGGGGCATGTCGATCTCGGACTTGGTCATGCCGGCCATGGTCTTCTTGACGAACTCGAGGTTGTCCTCGATGGAGTCCAGCTTCTCGCGGACGATCTGCGGCATGTGCTGGCCGCGGATGCCGGCCTCGGCGATGTACTGGTCGGTGAACTCGGCGCGGGCGCCGGGGACCTGGTCGAACACCTCGGCGACGAGGTTCTCGAGATAGAGGACCTCCACGCCCTGGTCCCTCAGGATCTGGGCGAAGGTGTCGTGCTCCTGCTGCGCGACCTCCAGGAACGGGACGTCGTCGAACAGGAGTCGCTCGAGCTCGTCGGGCGGCAGGTTGAGGAGCTCGTCGCCGGGACGGTGCAGGCAGACCTTCCTGAGCTTGCCGATCTCGGAAGGCACGTGCAGACCTTTCGTCATGGCCTCCTACCTTTCTTTCGGGCCCTTGTCAGGGCCGATTCGTTAGCGCCCCTCCGTGTGAGGCGTTATTGCTGACGACATATTTATATCCAAAATCAGCTCATACTTCCACCTTGCCCCCGAACGGTTTTTTATAGGGGGTGAACGGCATACACATATACTTCACGCATGGCACACTTCATCTTAATAAAGCGTATTTACGTGCTTAAACGCGTTTTAATCCTAAAATCAAATGGAACTAAACTTTGTTAAACCATCCTCAAATTGCATATTTCCAATAAAGCTATGAATAGAATTAGCGGTTCACACCGCGTCTCAACCATTTTCATTTTTATTCAGAAAAAAGTTTGTCCTATTCATTTCTGATAAATAAATTACCGTTTACCAGACGCTTGATACCGTTCACCGGAAACTCAGTATAAGGCCCAGCGGATACCGCCTCGCTTTACGGCCCCATTTGTAACAACTTGACTTCTCGGTATAGAAAAACGGACCCGCTTCCCCTAGGGAAACGGGTCCGTTTTCGATTATCTTCGACTAATTTGGATAAGGCCCCCGAAGACCATCGGAATCCTAGCGATCGAACTCCGCCAGTGCCTCGCCCAAAAGCCTCAGGCCCTCGCGCAGAACGTCCTCGCTCGCGCAGTAGCCCAGGCGTGCGCCGCAGGGAAGCTCAAAACGGCTACCGGGGACCAGCAGCACTCCCCTCTCGGACAGCAGGCGCCTGCAGAACTCCTCGTCATCCTCGGGAATATCCAGCTGGATAAACGAGGTGGACACGCCCTGCGGGGCCGTCCAGGAAACGCGATGCTGCGCATCGATCCAAGCCTGCGCGATATCGCGGTTGCCAAACACGATCTTGCGATTGCGCTCGAGAATCTTATCCTTGTGCTCAAGCACATAGGTCGCCAGAGCATCGTTGAACACGCCGCCGCAGATCATGGTGTAATCGCGATAGGTACGGATGCGGTTGGACACCTCTTTGTCGGCCAGGACCCAGCCCACGCGGGCCGCAGGTGTCGAATAGGTCTTCGACAACGAGTTGGTGACAATGGCCCTCTCGTACACGTCGACCATCGACATAAAGGACTCAGTGTTTTCGAGCGGCAGATATACCTCGTCGCACAGCACGTAGGCGCCCACCAAGCGGGCGATCTCGGCAATCTGGCCGAGCATATCGGCATCGAGCACAGTACCGATGGGGTTAGATGCGTTGTTTATGCAGATAAGCTTGGTGTTGGGACGCACCAAGCGCTTGAGTTCCTCGATATCGGGCTTCCAGCCGAGTTCCTCGCGAAGCTCCCAATACTCGACCTCGGCGCCCAGCGTGCGCGGAATCTCGTAGAGCGGCGCGTAGGTGGGCCACTCGGCGATAACATGGTCGCCGGGCTCGACCACAGCCATGATGGCGTTGAGGTTAGCGCCCGTGCAGCCATTGGTCTGCAGAATGTGATCGGGATTGACCTCCCGACGATACAGCTTGGCAACCTCGGCCTTAAACTCCGGCGAGCCCTCGATCCAGCCGTAGTTCATCTTCTCGCGGTCCAGGCGCTCGTAGAACGTGGCGCCGTCCTGTTCATCGAGCGCGCGCAGCTCGCCCATGGTGAGCGACGAGATCGTCGACTGGGCGATGTCCCACGTGGCGCTCTTCTCCCAAACGTTGAGCCATTCCTCAACGCCAATCGTCTTGATGTCCATGGCCAAGCTCCTTACAAAAGCAGTCATCCAATCGTGTTGACGTTCCTCATACAAGATTGGGGCGGTGCGAAAACCCGCACCGCCCCAATGGGAGACATCTAATGGCAGCTAGATGTATGTATTATGACCTGTACGGGTCCTTGAAGACCTTAGAGGTCCTCGCGCCAGAAGGGCATGCTCATGCAGCGCGGGCCGCCGCGGCCGCGG
>CABUTH010000093.1 GCA_902494465.1 uncultured Collinsella sp. | reverse complement strand
TGAATGTGGGAGGTGTTCGGATAAAGTCGATAATCAAGGGTGGATAAACCCTGCTCCCAACCGCCGAAGACACACGTAAGTGACATGTCCATGAGGGTATAATTTGCATCGTATGTCTGCACAACGCCTGTGCGCGTACGGTTTTATTCGGGCTACCGTCCATTTCCGTGGAGGCACGGTTCGGCAGCCCTAACAAGAGAGGGGTTCTATGTATAAGATCCTGGAGAAGACGCAGTTCTCGGAGAAGGTGTTCAAGTTCCGCATCGAGGCGCCTGCAATCGCCAAGCATGCGCACGCTGGACAGTTCCTCATGGTTCGCGCCAACGAGACGGGCGAGCGCGTCCCGTTTACCCTGGCCGGCTGGAACGGTGACGAGGGCTGGGTCGAGTTCATCTTCATGGTGATCGGCAAGACCACCGAGATGCTGTCCACCTACGAGGCCGGCGAGTCGCTGCGCGACGTCGTGGGCCCGCAGGGCGTTCCCACCGAGATGGCCGAGGGCCCCTGCGCTGTCATTGGCGGCGGCGTCGGCCTGGCAATTGCCTTCCCGGTCGCCAAGCACCTGGTCGAGACCGGCCACGAGGTGCACGCCATCATGGGCGCCCGCACCAAGGACCTCCTGCTCATGGAGGACCAGTTCCGCGAGCTCCTCGACGAGGACCACATCCATATCACCACTGATGACGGTTCTTACGGCGAGCAGGGCGTTGTCACCGCTCCGCTGGAGCGCCTGTTGCAGGACAAGGCCGTGAGCCAGGTCTTCTGCGTCGGCCCTGTTCCGATGATGAAGTTCTCGACCCTCACCGCCCAGAAGTACGACACCCCCATCACCGCGTCGCTCAACCCCATCATGGTTGACGGCACCGGTATGTGCGGCTGCTGCCGCGTCGAGGTGGGCGGCGTGACCAAGTTCGCTTGCGTCGACGGCCCCGACTTCGATGCCACCCTGGTCGACTGGGATGACCTTCGTGCCCGCCAGGCCGCTTATCGTTCCGAAGAGGGCGCGTCCCTCAAGGCCTATGAGGAAAAGAGCTGCGCATGCCACTAGTTAACGGTCGTTTCGTTGCCGATATGAAGTCGCCCCGCACCCCCGATAACGAGGAGCCGGCTGCCGAGCGCGCCTGCGACTTCCGCCCCGTCGACAAGGGCTTCACCGAGGAGATGGCGCTGGCCGAGGCCGAGCGCTGCCTCAACTGCAAGAAGCCGTTCTGTGTTGAGGGCTGCCCCGTCAACATCAACATCCCCCGCTTTATCGAGCAGATCCGCGCGAAAGACTTCGGCGGCGCTCTCGATACCATCCGCGAGGACTCCATGCTTCCCGCCATCTGCGGCCGCGTCTGCCCGCAGGAGAACCAGTGCGAGGGCAAGTGCATCCGTGGCAAGAAGTCCGAGCCCGTGGCCATCGGCCAGCTCGAGCGCTTCCTGGGTGATCGCCCCGAGCTCGCCTCCACGCCCAAGATGGCCCCCAAGAACGGCAAGAAGGTCGCCGTCGTCGGCTCCGGCCCGTCCGGCATCACCTGCGCCGGCGAGCTCGCCCGTAACGGCTTTGACGTTACCGTCTTCGAGGCCTTCTTCACCGGCGGCGGCGTGCTGGTCTACGGCATCCCCGAGTTCCGTCTGCCCAAGGCGGTCGTCAAGCGCGAGATTGACGGCCTGGAGGACATGGGCGTCAAGTTTGAGTACAACTCCGTCGTGGGCAACATGGCCACGGCCGAGGAGCTGTTCGAGCAGGGCTTCGACGCCATCTACGTGGCGACCGGCGCTGGCCTGCCCAAGTTCCTCAACGTCCCCGGCGAGAACCTGCCCAACGTCTTCTTCGCAAACGAGTACCTCACCCGCGTGAACCTGATGAAGGCCAACAAGTTCCCCGAGTACGACACCCCCACCAAGCACGGCAAGAACGTCGTTGTCTTTGGCGGCGGCAACGTGGCTATGGACGCCGTCCGTACCGCCAAGCGTCTGGGCGCCGAGCACGCCATCATCGCTTACCGCCGTACCGAGGACGAGATGCCCTGCCGTCGCGCCGAGCTGCACCATGCCAAGGCCGAGGGCGTCGAGGTTCTGCCGCTCGTCTCCCCGCTCGAGTTTGTCGCTGGCGAGGACGGCTCCGTGTGCGCCGTCAAGGTCCAGAAGATGGAGCTCGGCGAGCCTGACGAGTCCGGCCGTCGTCGCCCGGTGCCCATCGAGGGCGCCATCGAGGAGATCCCCTGCGACGTCGCGATCTCGGCTATCGGCACCAACGCCAACCCCTTCGCAAAGAAGATCGGCGGCAAGATGGAGCTCAACAAGTGGGGCTACATCGTTGCCGACGAGGAGACCGGCCAGACCACCGATCCCCGCATCTGGGCCGGCGGCGACATCGTTACCGGTGCCGCTACGGTCATTCTGGCGATGGGCGCCGGCAAGAAGGCCGCCGCTTCCATTACCAAGAGCCTGCTGGGCGAGTAATCACCTACAGCGCTAGCCATCAAACGGCAAAGTCCCCGTCGAGCACACGCCCGGCGGGGACTTTTTCTATGCCGGCCGCCCAAACCACCACAAAGGGGACAGGCACCTTTGTGGTGGTTTGGGGCCTGGTCGGTCGTTTTGTCTCAATCTGTAACACCTGGAGCCCGTTGAGCCTTGTAGTTGTTACAGATCGAGATCTTGCGCCAGCCGCCTCCGCTTTGCCTCAATCTGTAACAGTTAGAGACCAAATTCCCCGCTACGTGTTACAGATCGAGACATTAGATTGGCGGCCGAGCAGTTCATCTCAATCTGTAACATCTAGAGCCGTTTTGGGCAGCTTGGTGTTACAGATTGAGATCTTGCAAAAGCCGAGAATGGGCGTTGTCGCCAAAACCTAACGCTTGCGACGCTTGGTCGCGGCGATGCCGGCCGCGGCAACGGTTGCGCCGGCGATGCCCAAGGCGGCGACCGTCATCGCGGTGGAGTCACCCGTGCTGGCGAGCTCCGTGGCGCCGGACTTCTTGTCGTTCTCGCCCTTACCCTTGGACTTGTTCGTCGTCACCGTGGTCGTCGTCGAAGTCGAACCGCCCGCAGGTACCCCGGTGCCGCCAGAGCCATCCGCACCGCCGCCCTGCTCGCCGTCGCCAGGCGTCGGGTCCGGATCGGGCGTCGGATCAGGCGCCGCCTCATCGGTCACCGTAATCGTAATGTTCAGACGCTCGGAATACTCGCTGTACGACATGCCAGGGCGCTGTGCCGCAATGCGCACATACATGTTGCTATCGAGCGCAATGGGCTCGGTGTACTTTACACGGCCTTCGTCACGGCAGGGGCAGGTGTCGTTGGTGGTGTACCAAATCGTCGCGCCATCCTCGGCAGAAAGCTCCAGCTTCGTGCCCTTGGGCACCGTAATGTAGTTCTCCTTGGGCGACCATGCACCAAACGTCGTCGCACCAATCGTCGCCACCGGTCGCGCCGGTCGCACTGCCTCGGCAGACACGCGAACGTCGACCTGCTTGGACAGCGCCGTGCCGCCCACCGCCGCCGTCAACGTCGTCAAACCGGGCAGAGCACCATGCAGCACAAACGTCGCCGCACCGTCCTCGCCCGTCACGGCCTGGGTGGTATCGACAGAGCAGATAGCCGAGGACTCCAGCCCAACACTAACCTTGGCGCCCGCAAACGGCTTGCCCGCCTTATCGGTCACGTGCGCCACCAGCTCAAAGTCACTGCCATCAAGCATGGTCACGGCCTGCTCCACGTTGAGTTTGAGTTTGTCGGCACGAACGCCCACGACAAGCTCGCCACTTGCCCAGCGCGCCATGGCCGTGCCGGCGTAGTTGCGAGCACCGTCGAGCTCAAACGCCACCGTCGAGCCCGCCTCACGCGCATCGGCATAGCGAATACGCAGCACGCGTGACAGCGGCTTGCCATTGGGATCGTCCTGCTTGTCGAGCCACGTATACGTCACGTCGCCCAAGCCCTGCGCGCACAATGCGACCAGGGCATCGTCGCTCGCATCCATATACTGCGCAAACTCAACCTCGATGCAATCGGTATAGGCATGGGCCGAAGCCACCTCGGGCGCCGCCGTCGACACCAAGCCAATGTTCACCTCAGTCTGAATCGGCGGCACGCGCAGCCAAGCCGAACGCGCCTCCTCATACCCGTCCTTGGTCACGCGCACTTGATACCAGCCGGTCGGCGTATTCCAGTTGTACGCACCGTCCGCACCCGTTGCAAGCGGATTGTCCTGCTCATACCCCTCGGCATCCCAACGCACCGCATTGGTACCGGCCGCATCGTCGGCGCTCCACAGCTCAACCGCCGCGCCTTCAACCGTATTGGACAGCAGGCCCTCGTACACCACGCCCGCAGGGTCGGGTGCTGCCTTGGCAGGCACATTGCGATAACGCGCCTCGAAGATCGACTGCATCTTCTCGTCCGAGATCAAGCCGTCCTTGTTGGCCTTGTAGACCTCGGCATCGGTCAGCTCGCCCCAGTTGACCGTAATGCGATTCTGGCACGCGCGCTCCACCTGCTCGCAGGCAACATCGTAGGCGCATTCGGCATTGGTCAGCTTAATCGCGCGCTCCGAACCTACGCTGGTCGAAGCTGCATCATAGGCGGCGCCCACCACGGTACCCGCCGAACCGGCCGTCAGCACGCCGGCGATTGTCATAATGGAGCCCACCGCCACATCGGTGCTGTCGTGGCAGAGCTGGCGATACAGCAGATCCTCAAACGCACGCGCCTTCTCCATGGCGTCACGCAGCGCGTAAATGCACTTCCAGTCGTCCTCGGTCTTCTCGGGCTTGGCAAGCAAGCGCGTATGCTGAAGCTCATAGCCCTCGCGCTCGCCCTTCACCTTCTGCATACGGACGTTCACGTTCTCCCAGTTCTTGCTGGCATCGTTCACGCCGTAAATGCCGGTAAAGATGCCGATACCCTGGGTCGCCGCGGGAAACGCCTGGCCGGCCGCCTTCCACGCATCGGTCTTAAAGACCTGTCCGAACATCTCGCACTCGATCTTATAGCTCTTGAGCGAACGGATCGTGCGGATGAGCTTCATATGGGCGCTCACGTCGCCGTTGAGCTTCCAGGCCATGAGCCATCCGCGCACCTTGGAGTTGTTGAGGCTATGGACCACATTCCAGTTGTCGTACAGGTCGTCCAGAATGTCGCACTGCATGGCGATCGAGTTAAACAGAAGCGCCTGGTTCTTGTTGTTACTGGAGTTCTCGATAAATTCCGACTCGATATAGGCCGTCTGCTCGCCATCGGGCGCGGCGACCTTAAAGCCCTTGACGGTATCGTCGTCAGCCGCCTTGTAGCTCAGCGAGCTGCCGAGCGCCTGGCCCAAATCGTTAAACCCGCTCGTCGACTGGCCGTTGTACTCGCTGGCCTTAATGCCCGCACACTTGTTGAGCGCCGCAGCGGTTGCGTCATTCCAGCTTCCGTATTGGTTGAGCTGGCCGATACCCATCGACTGGCCCACCAGATCCTCGGCCTGCTGGGCAATAAACTCCGCTCGCGATGCATGGTCGACGAGCTCCTTGATGGCGGCCGCATCCGCGGCGTTCGCGCCCTGGGCCGCCGCGAGTTCCTGATACCAATCCTCGCTGGTGCCGTAAGCATCCTCAAAGATCATCTTGTCCACATTGACGCCATAGCTGTCGCCCTGCTGGGTCAGCAGCGCCGCCGACCCGCCGACCGCGGCCTTGAGCTCAGCCGCAAACTGCGCGGCCTCGTCGTTGCCAGCACCATCACCCTCGCCGTCGCTGGCGGCAGGGGCGCGACGAGCCTTACGGGCAGCTCCACCTTGGGCTTCGTCCTCTTTACCGTTCTCGTCCTCCTCGGCAAACGCATCAGCGACCATCTGGTCAATCGCGTCGTTAAAGGCCTCGTCGACATCATTAAACGAGTTATCCATCATATACTCGTGCCACTGCTGCACGGCATTCGAGAACTCCTGCTGGCGCTCCTCGGCCGCGGCGGAATGCTTTTTGGCCGAAGCGTTGGCGTCAAAACTCAGCATGGTCATAAGCTGAGCATTGGAGATGCGGTAGGTCTGCGGCATAAAGATCTGCTCAAAGTTGCCGCAGTTCACATAGGTCGAGTCATTCGCCTTGTTAAACTCGTCGAGCAGCTTAAGGTAACCCTCGTCCACATACTCCGCCACATAGCGCACATGGGTGCCCTCGCGCGACTTTTGAGTCAGAGGAATCGTCACCGTCTTGCCATCCACGCAGTCCACGTACAGGTCGAGCGTGTCGGCGGCCTCTTCGTTTCCCACCTCGAGCGTGATATCGAACGTCCAGTAGGCGTTCTTCTTTTGCGGCAGATGGTGGAAGGTCCACAGACTCTTGCCGGTGTCCTTGCCGTCCTTGACCAGGCTTTGCGTACCGCCACGATACGTCACATCAAAGTTCCAGACCGAAGCGCCCGGAACATAGCGCACATAATTGCGAGCCGTTACCTCGGCAGCAGCGGCGGCAGCAGCGGTCGAGCCCACGCGCGCTTCGAGCGTCACACGCTCGGCGGCAAGCGTATCCTGCGGCAGGTCGTATTCAATCTTGGCACGGCCGAGTTTATTGGTCTTGCCGGTGTACTTTGCGGCCGAGGCGCCCACGCCCACGGTAAGCTGCACGCTTTTTCCGGGCGCTGCGTATACGTAGGCCACATTGCCCAGTAGGCTGTGAACGTCGGTGCTGTCGACCTCGATGCGCGATCCGCTAACCTCGAGTGTGGTGCTTCCCAGCGGCAACGTCACCTCGCCCAGCGTAATAAGCGGCGAGATGGCATAGATGCCCGCGGCCTTAGGCTTAAAGCGCACAAACACATCGGCGCCCATGCCCTTATTCATATTGAGAACGAGGTTGTCGCCCTCCCAAGTTGTGTCAGCCCACATGGCCTCGGAGCTGGCGCCGGCTTCGCGAGAGCCTGCGGACACATCCCCGACGGCATCCTTGGCCAGCGGAATCTCAATCTTGGCAGCCTGGCTGTCCTTGAGCTCGTAATGAATGCGCAGCTCGGTCTCCACGCCAACGACCGCGGACGAATCAGCGATAACCGAGCCCGCCGTCAGCCCGCGCTCGGCACGATACGTCTCCACGTCAAACGTGGGGACGTCGAGCGTCACGTCGAGCTGTTTGCTGTCCTCAATCTTCACCTGCTTTTGCGCGATATGCTTACCCACGGTCAGCCCTAGGCGGCTAAACGTGGAATAGCTCGTCGCTTGGATGTCGTAGCTCGTCTTGTTAAAGGCGACGATGGTGTACGAACCGGCCTTCAGGCGCGGCGTCTCGGCCTTCATGATAGGCGTGGTGCCATCGTCTTCGTAACCCATCAGATAGGTGACGCCGTCGGCGACCAGCTTGCCGTCGGACGTACGGAACACCAGCACGCGGTTAGCGCCCTGGTAGTCGCCCTTGGTCGCGACCGTCGCCGTGCCCCAGGGCTTCAAGTCGATATCGACCTTGCCGGCCGAGGGCTTCACCGTCGCCGTCGTCCCACCCAGCTTGAGGCTGTCTTTGGGCTCGAGCGTTATCTCCAGATCCTGGTCCGCGTCGGCAATGGCCTGCGACACCACGAGCGCTGTGCCCTGGATACGGAAGTCGTTTTCCTTGTCACCCTTGGCAGGCTTAAGCGTCTTGCCGCCGCTCTTCACCGTCAGATCGATGTT
>CABUTH010000092.1 GCA_902494465.1 uncultured Collinsella sp. | reverse complement strand
TGAGTAATCGTCCTCTTTGACACCGGCGATATTGCGCTTAAGCACCGCCCGCTCACATCCAGAATATTGCCGTTCGGCACCGCCGATATTCCCATCGACACCTCCCCCTGGTACGTTCCGGCTGTCCATGCAGCCGAGACCAAGGAGGTACAGCATGGCGAGAAGGATAAGGGCCAGGGAGGCCCTCAGGCTCCGTGCGTCCGGCCTGTCGCAGAACGCGATAGCCCGCGCGGCGCACATGTCCAAGCACAGCGTCAGGGAGGTTCTCGACGCGGCGGAGGACTCGTGCCTGACATGGGACGACGCGGAGGGCATGACGGACTCCGAGGTCTACGGGAGGCTGTTCCCGGATAAGGCCCCTGCCGGGCCCGTCTACCCCGATCCCGACTGGGACCGCGTGCACCGAGAGCTCGCGAGGACAGGCGTAACGCTCAAGCTCCTGCACTCCGAGTACGCCGAGGCGGCCGCTGCCGCGGGCGAGCCCGCGATGTCCTACGACCGCTTCTGCAAGCGATACGGCGAGTTCACCGTCCGGCGCAACGTCGTCAGCCGCGTGGGGCACAAGGCCGGGCGAAACATGGAGGTCGACTGGTCGGGGCCCACGATGGCGCTCGTGGACCCCGTGACCGGCGAGGTGTCCAAGGTCCACCTGTTCGTGGCGTGCCTCCCCTTCAGCCGGTACAGCTACGTCGAGCCGACGCTCGACATGAAGCAGGATACCTGGCTGCGCTGCCACGTGCACGCCTTCGAGTTCCTCGGCGGCTCCACGCCCGTGATCGTGCCGGACAACCTCAAGACCGGCGTCAGGTCGCACCCGCGGGAGGGCGAGGTCGCGCTCAACCCCGCCTACGAGGAGATGGCCGCGCACTACGGCGCCGCCGTCATCCCCGCGCGCGTCCGCAGGCCCCGCGACAAGGCGGGTGCCGAGAACGAGGTGTGGAGCGCCGCCACCTACGTGATCGCTGCCCTGCGGGGCGAGGTCTTCACCGACATGGGGGCCCTGAAGGCGGCCGTGTCCGAGAGGGTCCGCGAGCACAACGCCAGGCCGTTCTCCAAGAGGGAGGGCTCGCGGCTCGAGTGCTTCGAGGAGGTCGAGAGGCCGCTGCTGAGACCGCTGCCGAGGGTCCCCTACGAGATCTGCGAGTGGTTCTACGGCCGCAAGGTGCAGGCCAACTGCCACGTCTCCTACCGGCGCAACTTCTACTCGGTGAGCCACCTGCTGGTGGGCAGGACCGTCGACCTGCGCGTCACCGAGTCCAGGCTCGAGGTCTTCCTGGGCGGCGAGCGCGTCGCCACGCACCCGCTTCTGCCCGCATCGGCCCGGAATCGCTACTCCACCAACGCCGGCGACATGCCCGAGGGCAAATCGTACGGCGACTGGGACGCCGCCAGGATAAGGCGCTGGGGCGACAGGGTCGGCCCCTCGTGCCGCGAGGCCGTCGACCGCGTATTCGGCTCCTACGAGTACGAGGAGCAGGCGTTCAACGGCTGCCTCGCGCTGCTGAGGCTCTCCAACAGGTACTCCGCGGAGCGGCTCGAGCGGGCCTGCGCGATGTCGCTCGCCTCGGGCAAGCGCTCGCCGAGGTACCGCGACGTCAAGCCGATACTCGAGACGGGCCAGGACCTCGCCGCCGCCGATGCGGACGACAGCGGGGGCGCGGCCGCGGGCGAAGGCGGCTACGTGCGCGGCGCGGACTTCTACGGGGAGGGGTGATCGGCATGGAGGTCAACGCCGAGACGGCCCGCAAGCTGCGGGAGATGGGCGCCGTCGAGCTGCTCGATGCCCTCAGGGCCCAGGACGACGCCCTCTGCATGGGGATGGCGTGCGCCGAGAGGCTCCAGGCGGCCGTGGACGAGGCCCACTCGTCCTTCATCAGCCAGAAGGTGAGGAACCTCACCAAGCGGGCGGCGCTCAGGTACCCGGAGGCGGACGTGAGGTCGATCGACTTCTCCGAGGGGCGCGGGCTCGACAGGGTCGCGGTGGCGGAGCTCGCGACCTGCGGCTTCGCCGAGCGCGGCGACAACGTCGTGCTCCTCGGGCCGACCGGGACCGGCAAGACCTACCTCTCGTGTGCGCTCGCCAAGGCGGCCTGCGCCAAGAGGATCAGGACCTGCTACATAAGGCAGCCCGACCTCGAGGACCTCTGGCGCGAGAGCCGCGACCGGCCCGGCGGCGAGCGGAAGCTGCTGCGGAAGTACGGGGCGTTCGGTCTGCTCGTGATCGACGAGTGGCTGCTCGAGAGGCCGGACGAGCTGTTCAGGGGGATGCTGTTGGAGCTTTTCGAACTGCGCTACGGGAGGGCATCGACCGTCCTGTGCACACAGTTCAGAAAGAAGGACTGGCACCCGAGGCTCGGCGGCGGCGTCCACGCGGACGCGATCATGGACCGCATCGTCCACAACGCCGCCTGGCTCGAGATGGGCGACATGAACATGCGGCAGGCAATGGCGGGAAGGGGGCGGTAGCCTGAGGTGGGGCACCGCCGGTGCCCGAGGTGACACTGGCGGTGCTCATCCGCGATAGCCGCGGTGCTGATTCGCAATATCTAGCGGTGCTCATGCGGGCAAATACTCATCCCAACTGGCGTGGAGGAGCAAATAGTCCGCAAATTCGCGCAGCTGAGATACTTGATAGGAGAGGACTTCTCCGTCGTCAGTCGCGAGCAGGTAGCCGTCGACTTGAACCGGCCCTCGCCAAGGTTTGCCTGGAGTTAGCTTCAGAACTGTTCCCAAAAGATACTGTCTGATTGCATCACCATAATCATCTTTCTCAATCGCTAACGGATTGCGCTGAACCAAATCGGCAATGGAATCAATCACGTACTTGCCCCGGTTCAATTGTCCATAGATGAATGCCATTCCGATTATTTCTGGAGCCTCCCAATGGCACCTAAGAAGATTTCGTTTAAAAATATCGCTGCGAATATGAGGGGTGGGCGAGTTGCAGACGCCGAGAATGTACTGTGTTTTTTCCACGATTTTGGATTTAGCCGATTCGGCAATTATCTCGCAATCCTCTGCATTCAAACGATCAAAGTTCTTTAACTCATAATCGATATAGCTATGCCCGCTTGCATTCGCCAAAGACGGCTTTGAGCCAATAAGCGTCTTAATTGAATAAAGCCTCGGTACCGTCGATGCAAGAAAACCGTCACGAACAATCGCAATTAAATCCGCCTTCTCATTTGAACCAGCCTTCAGACTCTCGCAGCCAATCCGCTTTAGCAGTTCTTGCTCGGGATGGCTCGCAGGAGGCCCTTGCTTCTGAATCCTTTCAAAAAGGGAGCAAGCCGCCTCTTTAAATATCGATTTATCGAAAGTCCCGATGACTACGCCATCCTTTTTCACCACAACATCATGCTCGTGAATTACAAAGATGTTCTTCGCTCCACTGGTCTCCGTTCTCAAAACGGCCAGAACGACGTTCGGTTCGTTAAGCAGCTTCTCTCCATGAATATTCGCATTGTACAAGCGGTTTCCAGCGAGAAACCAAAGGAGCGTAAAGGCTTCTCCCCATTCTCCCTTATTGCCTCGCCATTCATTCTTTTCCATGTCATCCCTCCTAATGGAAGAAGTTGATAACAGTTCCAATGATATCAACGAACATTTTATTGGACAGACCTGATTCTTGCTCTGCCGCTAAAGCCAAAACAGAAGCCAATGCTTTATTAAGGATTACATACGGTGCATGCGTCGCCACAAAGTGCGCTTGCGTAGAAACGTTGCCTATGGGGCGGTCGCGCAACCTCCCTCGCCTCTGAACCTAAGTGAGTAGACTTTTTCAAAACCCTCGAGCACACACCGCGGTCTTGTCATTTAAAGTGCAGGTCACAAAGTCGTTGCCTTTCCGTGTGGTCGGATAACCTCAAAAAGTCGACTCACTTAACAAAGGAATCGCCCGTCAGGGCCTAGATAGGCGCTTCTAAAGCCGCATTTTGATACGGATTGCGCCCAAAATAGGACCCAGTGCCCTACAGCGCCTTCTTGCTGGGTGCAACCACCTCGTCCACCAGACCCAGCTCCAGAGCGCGCTTGGCATTGCACCAGCAGTCGCGCTCGGTAAGCTCATGGAACTCCTGCGCGCTCAGGTTGCCGTGCTCGGCCAGCAGCTCGTCCAGCTCGGCGCGCATGGCTGCCGTATGCTGCGCCACGATCTCGATATCGGTCTGCTGCGCCATGCCCGTGCCGCCCATTAGCTGGTGGATGAGCACCTGCGTGTGGCGGTACACCTGGCGGTGGTCGCCGCAGGCCATAATCACCGCGGCCATCGAGGCCACGACGCCCTCGCCCACCGTGATCACGGGGCAGTCAAGCGACTGCATGGTGTCGATGAGCGCCAGCCCCGCCGTAACGCTGCCACCCGGGCTGTTGATGATGAGGGTGATGGGCTCGGTTGCACTTTGGTGTTCCAGCACCAGCATGGACTTGATAAGGCCGTTGCAGGTTAGGTCGTTGACCTCGCCCTCCAGCAACAGCACGCGGCTGTTGAGCAACTCGCTTGCCATATCGACGGCGGCAACGCGGCCGTCCTTGGACTTCTTGATGATGCTGGGCTCACGATACATAACGGACATGGTAATTCCTTTCTTAACGGAATCGGTAAGGGGGCAAAACGGGCCGCACGGTTTACGGTTAACGGAAGCCGTGCGGCCACACAAGCAAGATGGAGTACGCGAAGCCGCAAGGACTAATCCCTCAGCCACTTGGCCGCGTTGGGATGGTCGGCGCAAAAGTACTTCTTGGCACGGAATGGGCGCATGCCGGTCACTTTGACCAGGCAGTCGGTGCGCGGCATAAGCCCCACCTCGCCCGGAGTTATCACGCAACCGCGCACATCGACGGCAGTCCGCTCGGCGCCCACATAGTTGGTGCCCAAAACCGACTCGCCACACAGCTCGCTTATGTAGCTCTGCGTCGCGATGTTGCTGCCACCGCCCATGTAGATCAAGCTGTCACAGTTATCGAGGATGGTATACGCTGTAGCTTCGCCATACACGCCATCGAGCTGGCTCAACGACTGCGCGCACATCAAAAAGCTAATGCCACGGCTGCGCACGGTCGCAATGCTGCGCTCAAAATCGGGAATGCGGCCAACATTGGGGAACTCATCGAGCACAAACTGCACGCGACGCTGCAAATGGCCGCTGGGACTGGCATCGGCACGGCGCTGGGCCAGGTTAAACAGCTGCTTAAGGGCAACGTTCGCTAGCCACGCATTGGTCGAGTCGTTGTCGCTCACCTTAAGATCGATTACGCGCTTGCCCTCGTCGATACGGTCAAGGCGCATCTCATCTTTCTCGTAGATGCGCATGAGCTGGGGAGTCTTAAGCCGCGAGATGGTCGCATTGAGTGTGATTAGGATACTCTTAAGCGTCCTATCGGCTGCCCCGCGAAAATCGCGATACTGCTCAACGCCGTACAGCTCCGCGTTCGCTGACTCATACTTGCCAAGAAATTCCTTGGACTCCACCTGCTCCACAAGATAGTCCAACGGGAATCGGCCCTCGCCATCTCCCGTAACTTTGATGAGCCCGGCCAGCTTAAAGACGTTGTTCATCTTTAGGTAGCGGCGCGGAGCTGCGGGGTCCCCACTCGGCGCAAGTGTGCCGGCAAGGCACTCCAAGAGGAACAGGATTCCAATAATCGCCCGGAGCAGCAGATCGTTCGCGTTGTCCCAAAACGGATCGGCCCTAAAGCTACGCCTGTTAGGATCGACCCCTTCCATGATTGACGCCACCGTGGTGGGGATATCCTCGACATCCATCACGTAGCGCAAGGGATCGTACCCGGATGACTGCTCGGGATTGATGGTGTCCAGAACCGTCACCTCGTAGCCGTCCTCTTCAAAGCCCTTCCCCGTACGGCGCAGCAGCTCGCCCTTGGTGTCTGTGACCACATAGCAGCACTCGTGGTGATTGAGCAGGTTGGGCAAAATGAAACTCGCTGTTTTGCCGCTGCCGGTCCCGCCAAAGGCAAACACATTGTTGGACACGCTCGTCTCCCAGTGCTTGTCACCCTCGTAGAAAGCCACCGTGGCATCGTGCGCCAAGATCACATCGCGCTGCTCGTCGCCAGATGACAGCGTCCGCATTTCCTCCTTGGTCGCCCACTTCTTGGTTTGATACTCCGTTTGCTGCGCGGCCTCGTAGCCGTACATCTTAATGACCGACATATCACGGCCCCTTTCTTGTCAAAAGATCTGCTTAGTTGCTAGGGAATACGGTCGACGTCTGCGCCCTCCTTGGGGTTCGCCGCGCACGGCAACTTGACCACGCCGTCAATCAGGCGCTCGGTTTGCGCCACATAGCTCTCACGTGCCGCGGTTGAAACCGTCCCGTCGCGCAGATACGCAAGCAGTGACTCGATCATCAGCTTATCGAGCAGGTCATACCCCTTGGCCTGAGCGTAGTTGAGGGTGTAGCGGTCCCGGAGCTCCTGCGCCTTAGTTGCCAAATCGATTTCCATCTTTTCCTCCATGCAATAAAAGTTCTGTCGATTGTCCGAAAGCGCCTCAAACGGGCGTTTGACGCATAGCTCAAAGTTGAAACGCGGACTGTCGTTATGCACGCGCTGTTGAATCATGCGGTAACGTTCGAAAAACATGACGGCATCATCTTCGTCCGCCGTAAAGCCATGCGATCCATCGCGATGCACATGGTCGCTGGGTCTTTTGCAGTCGGTATTTCGCACAAAGCGAGACGGAATATGCCCTCCTTTTTTGGACGAATACTTCATACCTGTCGTAACCTGCTCAAACATGAGCACGCCACTCGATTTAAAGCGCGGATTGCTTCCGTGCTCAAACATGCCAATCAAGATGGCCATGCCGTGCGCGCAGTTATCGCGCTGGGAAAAATACAGCGACAGCAAAGCGAGCGCCGCCGCGGCCAAAAGCTCGCGGGCCTCGTGCACATCGTCTCGATACTGCTCGGGCACCAACCCGGGAATATCGGGCGAGTGCTTTTCCAGCACGCCAACAAGCGTCTTAGTCAGACGCTCGATGTTCTTCTCACCGCAGTACGGATACGGAAACGGCTTCTCTGCCTTCACGTTCTTTTTGCACATGCTGCGGAGATCTTCGTCGATCGCATTGAGGAATGCCTCGTAAATGTCGTCTTTATTCTTCATGGACGCTTCTTCCTGTCCGGTTGCAGATGATTGTCGGGAAGTCTGTTCTAGGCTCTAGAATGTTCTGAGGCATAGGCGATGATTATCGACCTAACCTGCAGTTTGGTGAGAGAAATCACCCTGCTCGATAGCGTAGTTTGCTTAAAGGCTGTATGGCAGTTGCATCAAGCAGTTGGTATTGAGTTGGTTTTGGATTGCCTCGATGATAACACAGTCTGCTGTTCTCGTCATTAGAAATTTTCAAATTTATCTGCTAATATGTAACCCACTAAGAAGGAAGGGCCCTATACATGCGCGAAACTACCTCATCGTTGCCACGTCTCACCGCCGCCGCCCTCTCGCGCGCGCTTAATTTGGAACAAGACAGTCGTCTACTCACCGTCCGCCTGCCCGGCACCGTTGACTGCGAGGCACTTCGCGAATGCTTCAGCCTGAACGGCAACGGCGTGCCTATCATTTGCGAGCTTGAGCCCGGCAAACAGAACACGGACAATGACGATACAGCGCCC
>CABUTH010000091.1 GCA_902494465.1 uncultured Collinsella sp. | reverse complement strand
TTGTTGAGCGCTTGCTTATAGTCCTCGTCGTTCGTGTAGATCTTCCTCAGGATCGGCGAGAGGGCGTAGGCGACCGAGGCGCCCTGCTGGGTCTGGTAGTTGAAGGTGCACACGCTCATGAGCCAGCGCCAGTTCGCGTTGCGCAGGTCCTTCTTGGTGACCTTATAGCCGGAGGGCTTGCCCTCGGCGGCGGTGATGTTCTCGTTTTCCATGGTTACTCATCCTCTCCGATGAAGGCGTCTGCGGAAGCGTGGGCGGCGAGCTCGGTGTCCCTCTCGGCACGCTGGTAGAACGCGATCGCGAGGGCAACGCCGACGATGGCGGCGCCGATGATGGGCACGTTCAGGAAGGCCGAGAGGAAGAAGCCGGCGAGCAGGTACTGGAAGTACTTGCCGGTGGGCATGTAGCGGAGCAGCATGGCGATACCGATGGCCGGGAGCATCTTGCCGGCGAGGGTGAGGCCGGAGAGGAACCACTGGGGCATAACCTCGAGGAGCCAGTTGACGGCGGGCTGGCCGAGGGTCACGGAGACAAAGACGGGCAGGGCGGCGCACAGGCCGAAGAGCACGGGGCAGACCCACAGGATGGCGTTCATCTGCTTGAACTTGCCCTCGTCGCAGAACTTCTGGGACTTCTCGACGACGAAGCCGTTGAGGATCTTGACGATGACGTCGAGCTGGATGCCGAGCATGCCGACCGGCAGGCCGATGGCGAGGCCCGTGTCCGCGCCCAGGGTCACGCCGTAGGCGGTGGCGATGATGGCCATCGTGCCGTAGTCGGGAATCGACGAGCCTCCGAAGCCCGCGACGCCGAGCTGCATGAGCTGGATGGTGCCGCCGATGACGAGGCCGGTCTGCCAGTCGCCCATGACGACGCCGGTGATAAGGCCCCAGAAGACGGCATAGTTGACGAAGATCATCGGGATGCCGTAGTAGTCCACGTGCTTGATGAAGGCCAGCAGGGTCAAAAGGACGACCTGCAGGATAGTGAAGTTGACCATGATCCCTCCTTAGATGAGGTCGGCGACGGAGACGGGCTTGTCGGCGGGCACGAACTGTGCCGTCACCTTGACGCCGCGGGCGATGAGCGCCTTGTAGCTCTGGACGTTCTCGGCGGAGGCATAGGCGCGCTGGGTGAGCTGGACGCCGCCCTCCTTGACGAGCGAGCCGCCGACGATCAGCGACGGGAGCTCGACGCCCGACTCGACCAGGTGAAGGATCGTCTCGGGCTCCTTGGCAATGACGAAGACCTTCTCGCGGTCGTACTTGCCCGCCGCGAAGTTCTTGAGCGCGGTCTCCTCGGAGATGATCGAGACGGCCATGCCCGCGGGGCGCGCCATCCTCATAGTGGACTTCAGGACCTCGTCGCCGGCGACCTTGTCGTCGATGACCATGACTCGGGTCGCGCCCGACACCGGGGCCCACTGCGTCACGATGATGCCGTGAAGCAGGCGATTGTCGATTCGTGCCATAACAACACTCATGTTTGCTCCTATCAAATGAAGTTTTACGTTCGGTACTGCCTCGGCGCTATCCGGATTCGCGCCGGGCAAGGGGTTATCGGATTATTGAGGACGCGCAGTCAGCTTGCGGCGGCGCGGGGAAGGTCACTCGTCGAGCAGGAGGTCCGAGGAGCCGAGGCGCTCTTCTCGCGCCGGGGCGGCGCTCACGCTTATGTAGTCGAAGACATATGCGATCTCGCTTACGGGAACCTCTACGCGATAGCGCGTCGAGATGCTCGAGAAGCTCTGCCTGAAGGACTCGATGAAATCGGCGCGCTCCTCCTCGAAGCGGTCCTGGCCAACGTAGGTCTCAATGGGGTTTCTGGTAACAAGGCGCTCGACGAGACAGCAGAGGTGGACGTAGAGCCCAATGATGGCGTTGCTGCCGATCTTCTCGCCTGTCCTGCGCTGAAGCTCGTGCACGGCGCTCTCGATCTCGTGGAATAGCCGCTCCGGGTCGAGGATGGTGATGGAGCGGATGACGTTCTGCAGCGTCATGTTCGAGAGCAGCTTCTCGTGGAAAGAAGAGAGCTCGGAAGCGTCAAGCCACCTGCCGAACACGGCATCGACCTTAGAGGCGGACGCCGTCGACATGATGTCCTCGAGGGCGACGAAGGGGATGGAGGCGACCCCGGGGTCTCCCGTGCCGATGACGGCGCAGACGCGGTGCTCGGAGAAAACGGCGTCGTTCGACCCGTTCGCGACGAGCTGCTTGAAGGGCCTCGTGAGCAGTCGCGCGCCTATGGTGCGCGGGAGGCTCTGCGAGACGAGCTGGCGTATCCTCTCCGCGGCGTCGACCCCGGACTCGGAACAGAAGACGATGGCGTCCTCACGGTTGACGCGCTCGATCACCTTGCAGTGCGTCACGCACGCGGCGGTCGCATCGCCAAGAACCTCGGCGATGGACTTGCCGCCGAGCAGCCCGACCCCGATCTCGAGCGCAAGACCGGTAGAGACGTTGTTCACCACGCCGATAGTGGAGTCGGTAACGTTCTCGAGGGCCTTATAGGCCTCCTCCAAGGAGCCCATGTCGACGAGGAACACGACCCCGGTGCAGTAGGAATGGCGGTCGACGAGGCGCTGGAGCGGACCGACGATATCCTTCAGCTGCTGGTCGTAGGGCATGTCGACCGCCTCGTACACATGCATGCCGAGCATACGGTTCGCCGCGTCGGCGATGCTCGTCGCCGTTGAGTAGCCGTGGGACAAGATGACGCAGAGCGTTCGAAGAGCCTTCGCGTCGCGAGACTCCGATGCGACGCACAGCGTCAGAAGCGTCTTCGTGAAGTGATCGAGCGAGATTCCCAGCGCCCCTTCCACGTCTGCGGCGACCTGATCGGAGACGCTCGAGGCAAACGGCAATTCGGAGGTCACGGCACCGAGGAGATGGGAGATTTGCTCCGCACAGGCAGACTTTCGCTTAGCCAGGCCGATGCCCGGCCACAACTGCAGGCAAATCTCCTGGGCCAGTAGAAAAGCGACCTTCCTCGAAAGCTCGATGCCATAAGAAGAGCCTGCGTCGGCAAGGACCGCGCCCACGATGCGCTCGAAGGCGCGCGACCTCGAGGAGGTAACGCCGCGGCCGAAGATCAAGTGATCTTCAACGCCGCGCACAGCAGAGACAGCTTGCGAGACGAGCTCGGAGACAGAGAGCTCCCCGGCGCAGAATCGCTCATCGAGAGAGCACAGGGCATCGAGCGCCTGCTCGACCGGCCCTGTGCTCTCGGCGGCATCCAGGGACGCGTCGATCAGAACGCCATCGTCGGGCTGTTGATCGATCTGCGCGGAGGAGAGGAGCCCGCTGGGAAGAAGATACGGGCGAACGACGACGTAGTCGCCCTCGCGATTGAGGAACGCTTTGGCGCAGCAGTTCGTCACGCAGGCGCGCAAGCCGGCGATGTTATCGGAAAAGTCCGCGTTCACGAGGCAACGGTATGCGCCGCGGCTGATCTTCACATCAGAACCGATTCGGCACCCCTCGCTGCGCAGGAAGCTCAAGATGAGATCCTCGCGCTCCTCGGGGGTCCGCTCCTTGAGTGAGGGGACGCGGGCACAGATGGGCATTTTGCTGTAGGCCGAGGAAACCTTCAGGTCATCGGCGGAAAGCGTCGTCGAAAGAACGAGGCGAGCGCGCGGCGCATCCTGGGAGGCATCGAGCCCGAGGGCCGTCGCAAGGCAGTGCTCCATCGCAGAGGGAGAGAGAGTGCCTCGATGCCGTTGACAAAAACCACACCCCCGCGCGATTTCGCGATCGACTCGTCAAGAAGCCCGTTGAACGAGGCGGCGTCCGGGACCCCGGCGCAGTCGATGCGCACATAGGAGGAGTCGCGGGACAGCAAGCCCTGGTTCTTGCCGTACTCGTACACAAGGCGAGAAAGGAAAGACTTACCGACACCCACGCCGCCGCTCAAGAGGATGGGTAGGCCAAACGGAGGGTACTGAACCGCAGCCTTGCACTGCTCGACAACGGAGCTGAGGCTCAGGTCGAAGCCCACGGCACGCGCGAAGTCGCGGTGATCGGCGATTCCCGTCGCCTGGATGAGGTCGGCGAGCGAGGCGTACTCGCTTGCAGAGAGCTTTACCTGAAAACGCTTCTGGAACGCGCGGCGATGAAAATAACGGACAGGCCTGCCCGCCACCTTAACCACAAGGCCGGCGCGAACAAGGTCGTTGAGGTACTGGCTCGCCAGGCTCCTGGAGATGATGAGCGTCTCGGCGATGTCGGAGGTGGACAGACGGGCAAGGTCGTCGAGCGAGACGGCAGAGGTGAGGGCCTCGAGATGCTCGAGAATCCTGTCCCTCATGTCGACGGGTTTCTTTGCCAAGCTGTCCTGTGCGGTCTTGTCCATGACTTCTTACCTCCTCGTACAAGGAGTATAAGGGGAGAACAGAGAACGGAAGGGGGCGCGTGGGGGAATCAACAGCTCCGAGGAAAAGTCCACCACTAGAGGGGCAGAAAACAACGGTCATTGAACATTCAGGGCCGACGCTCAACACTTCGGCTCGACACTTCGCTTTGGAAAGGGCCCTGCGCGATGGTGCAGCCCTCCATCTCGCAGCACGGGTCGCCGAAGGTCGCGAGGATGCGCTCCTTCTGTTCCGCGGGCGAGACGACTCGGTGGGCAAGGTCCTCTCAAAAGGGGTCGTCCGACGCCGCAAGACCTCGATGACCGACTACCGCCTCGGGCAAGTGGCGGGTTACCTCTGCACTATCGAACTTGCCTTGGTCAAGTACGAAGCCAAGGAGAACGGTGAGACGTACAACAAGTTCTTCGGAGGTATAGGCTCTTTCAAGAGGAACTGGCTCAAGCAAGCCCGCAGCAAGCGGATATAGGTGGTCTCGCGGTTTCGCAAGGAACGGCCAGCTCTCCTCTGGCGAGGAACTCCGGGCGACGTGCCTCGAGCAGCGGAAGCTGAAGCGCAAGCAGAAGCAGCACGGGCATTGATCGGTGCCGGCATGGGCCCAGACGTGAACAGTGCTACGTCCCCTGTTCACGGGGCACGAAACCGCAAAGGTTGCACAGAGGCTGCAAAATAAGAAGCCCCCGACCTGTTTTCGCAGGTCAGAGGCTTGAAATCAACGAATATCGTTTATTCCCACTCGATGGTCGCGGGCGGCTTGGACGTGATGTCGTAGCACACGCGGTTGGCGCCGGGGACCTCGGCAACGATGCGGCCGGAGATGCGGGCCAGGACATCGTAGGGCAGCTTGGCCCAGTCGGCGGTCATGGCATCGCTGGACTCGACGGCACGCAGGATGATCGGGCGCTGATAGGTGCGCTCGTCGCCCATAACGCCGACGGACTTAATGTCGGGCAGAACCGCGAAATACTGCCAGCAGCTGTGCTCGGAGTTGCGCTCGCCGGTCTGCTCAAACAGGCGCTGGTTGTAGGCGTCGAGCTCCTCGCGCACGATAGCGTCGGCGTTCTTGAGGATCTCGAGCTTCTCCTTATCGACCGCACCGATGATGCGGATGGCCAGACCCGGGCCCGGGAAAGGCTGGCGGAACACGATGTGACCCGGCAGGCCAAGCGCCAGACCAAGTGCGCGGACCTCGTCCTTAAAGAAGTGATCGAGCGGCTCGATAAGGTCGAAGTGCACGCCCTCGGGGAACGGGATCAGGTTGTGGTGGCTCTTGATGGTGGCCGTCTTGCCGCCCGTCTTGCGAGCGCCGGACTCGATGATGTCGGGGTAGATGGTACCCTGAGCCAGGTACTTGACCGGCTTGCCATCGGTCTCAAGCTGCTGCGCCACGGCGAAGAACTCTTTCCAGAACTGCGTACCGATGATGCGGCGCTTCTCCTCGGGCTCGGTCACGCCGGCCAGAAGCTCGGCATAGCGGTCCTCGGCGTGGACGTGGATAAAGTCGACATCGAACTGCTTGGTGAAGACCTCCTCCACCTGCTCGGGCTCGCCCTTGCGCAGCAGACCGTGGTTGATGAACACGCAGGTCATCTGCTTGCCCACGGCGCGAGCGCCCAGCGCAGCCACGACGGAGGAGTCGACGCCACCGGACAGGGCCAGAATCACGCGGTCGTCGCCGACCTTCTCGCGGAACTCGGCCGTCATGGTCTCGACCAGGTTGTCCATACTCCAGTTGGGCTCCAGGCCGCAGATCTCAAACAGGAAGTTGCTCAGCAGCTGCTGACCATACTCGGAATGCTTGACCTCGGGGTGGAACTGAGTGGTGAAAATCTTGCGCTCAACGCACTCCATCGCAGCGACCGGGCACACGTCGGTGCTGGCGGTAACGGTAAAGCCCTCGGGCACCTCGGAAACGGCGTCGCGATGGCTCATCCACACAGTCTGCTCCATGGGCGTGGAGTTAAAGAGCTTGGCGCCGGCCGTGCGCGTGATGGTGGCGCGGCCGTACTCGCCCACCTCGGAGTGGCCGACCTTGCCGCCGAGCGTCACGGCCGTGATCTGATGACCGTAGCAGAAGCCCAGGACGGGAAGGCCCAGGTCAAAGATGGCGGGGTCGATAGACGGAGCGTCCTCGGCATACACGGAGGCCGGGCCGCCGGAAAGGATGAGCGCGGAGGCGTTCATATCGCGAATCTCGTCGGCCGAGATGTCGCAGGGGACAATCTCGGAATACACGTTGAGGTCGCGGACGCGACGGGCAATGAGCTGACCGTACTGCGCACCAAAGTCGAGTACGAGGACCTTTGCGGAAGCCTTTTGATCCATGGTTCCCCCTCTTGTTGGCGGGGAGCCGGTGCCCACCCGCGTGAATGAACGAAAATAACCTCCATAGTGTACACGTTATATGGGGTTTCTCGCCCCTCGCGGCCATCAGCGCACGGCAAACGCACGACCTGGGCCCCTATTTGACGGCAATTGAAGTGTTACCAAACGTTACAGATGATGTAATACGTTTGAACATTGTACGCCCTGTGCCACAATACTGCCGAACGACTCCGCCTCTGCGGCGGCAAATACGATAGGAATACCAGCATGAAGCGCATCCTTCTCATCGCCACGGGCGGCACCATCGCATCGACCGAGGACGGCAACGGCCTCTCCCCCGCCCTGACCGGTGAGGAACTCGCCCAGAGCGTCCCCGAGATCTCGGGCCTCTGCGAGCTCGACGTGGTGCAGCCCATGAACATCGACAGCACCAATATGCGCCCCAGTGACTGGATGCGTATCCGCGACGTCATCGTCGAGGGTTATGCCGCCCACGACGGTTTCGTGATTCTGCACGGCACCGACACCATGAGCTACACCGCGGCAGCGCTTTCCTACCTGATTCAGGACAGCCCCAAGCCCATCGTGCTCACCGGCTCGCAAAAGCCCATGGGCAACCCCTTTACCGATGCTAAGCTCAACCTGTATCAGAGCCTGCTCTATGCGCTCGATGAGCATTCGCACGACGTCTCGATTGTGTTTGGCGGCGTCGCCATTGCCGGCACGCGTGCCCGCAAGCAGCGTACCATGAGCTTTAACGCGTTCATTAGCGTCAACTATCCGCCCATTGCCTACATCCGCAACGACCGCATTGTGCGCAACGGACTTCACGGCACGCATCAGGGCGAAAACCCGGTGCGTTTCTACGACAGCATCGACCCGCGCGTGTTTGTCCTTAAGCTAACGCCCGGCGTGAACCCGGGCATCCTCGACGCCCTTGCCGACAGCTACGATGCTGTAATCCTTGAGACCTTTGGCATTGGCGGTATTCCCGAGTTTGGCGAGTCGGGCGAGTCGTTCCAAGAGGCAATTTTCCGCTGGGTCGATTCGGGCCGCACCGTCGTTATGACCACGCAGGTCCCAGAAGAGGGCCTTGACCTGGGTGTTTATGAGGTTGGCCGTGCTTACGCCGATCATCCGGGCATTCTGCGCGGCGACGACATGACCACCGAGACGCTCGTGGCCAAGACCATGTGGGCACTCGGCCAGTCACGCGATGCCGCCGAGATCCAGCGCCTGTTCTACAGCCAAGTCAACCACGACCGAATCCCGATGGCGTAATCCCTAAGGCAGTTCCACTTATCGCAGCCTCAAACGACAGGTG
>CABUTH010000090.1 GCA_902494465.1 uncultured Collinsella sp. | reverse complement strand
GCCCTTTGGCGATGTGTACCTGTCGACGCTTGAGTTTGTGGCACGTGTGCGCAACCGCACGTCTGCCGTGGTGCCCCAAGAGCTCGTGACGCTCAACGCGGTGGAAGATTGTATGGAGCGCGTGCTGGCGCAGGCGCTCTCGACGCTCGACGGTCCGGTCGATATGCTCGACCGCGCGGCACAGCTGCTCGGCGGGCTTGAGCCGGGTGAGGTTGATGGGGCGCTCGAGGCGCACGTGGACCGCAATCGAGCTTTCGACGACATCCCGATGGCCGCTGGCAAGCCTGAGGCCTGCTCGCTGCTGCTGATGCTCGTTCGACAGGGTGAAGCTGCCCGCCGCATGTTGCCGATGGCGCCGATCGTCTCGGCCCGTTCGTTTGCCGAGCGTGCCTGGCCGTACATGCTCGCGTGGTCCGACCTGGGGCTTAACGGCAAGGAGCGTATGACGGTCGATTCGCTGGCGCGCGCCGAGGTGCGCCGTTTTGCTGACGAGGATACGAGCGAACGCGTGCGAAACGAGATGATGGGCGTGCTGGGCGAGCTACTGGGTATTTCGCCCGAGCAGATGGAGGAGCTGCGCTCTGAGGACGGTCAGCGTCGTTTGCATGAGGGTATGAAAAAGTTCGAGGGCGAGGTTCAGGACGCCATCGATAAGATGATGGGCGGTCAGGACAACTCGCAAGGTAGTCCCCAGGGTGGCCCGATGCCGCATCCGCCGGTGGATCCGAGGCAGTTCCCCTTTTTCTCGCAGAACTAACTATGGGATAGGATTCGCTTCCAACCCTGACACTTCAACTAAGCATCTCGGCTCCGTTGTGTTATTCTAGAACAGACGTTCGTGAATGATGCGCGGGGCCTTGTCTTGCGCTGTGCTTGTGGCGAGGGGAGGTTGGCTTGGTTATCTTGGGCATTGACCCCGGTTTGGCTCATACGGGCTGGGGGATTATCGAGGAGCGACGTGGCGAGGTTCGCTGCCGTGCCTATGGCTGCATCGAGACCAGTGCCGGAAGTCCGCTCGCGGTGCGCCTGTCGCATATCGCCCATGACCTTAAGGATGTCGTCGAGCGTTATCGACCCGACACGGCTGCTGTCGAGAGCATCTACTTTGGCGCCAACGTTCGTTCGGCCATCCCCACGGCGCATGCCCGCGGCGCTGCGCTTGTGGCGCTTTCGGAGTGCGCGCTCGAGATTGGCGAGTACACGCCCATGCAGATCAAACAGGCTGTGGTGGGCACCGGCGCCGCGGACAAGCGGCAGGTCGCCTACATGGTACGCACGCTAACGCAGCTCGACCACGACCCGCATCCCGACCATGCCGCCGATGCCCTGGCCTGCGCCATCTGCCACGTAAATCTCAGCCGCACCCGCGCCCTCACCGGCGGCGAGTTCTATCAACAGAGAGGAACCGGATACTGATGATTTCCCAGCTCCACGGAACGCTTGTCGAGTCCACGATGAGCTCTGCTGTCGTCGATGTGTCGGGCGTTGGCTTTGAGCTCGGCATCTCGGGCAGCACTGCGGCCACGTTGCCGACGCCCGGCGGCGAGGTCCGCCTCTACACGCGTATGCAGGTGCGCGAGGACGCCATGACACTTTTCGGTTTTTCCTCAAAGGATGAGCGCACGATGTTCGACCGACTCGTGTCCGTTTCGGGCGTTGGCCCGCGCCTGGCGCTCGCCGTGCTTTCCACCTATACCGTGGGGCAGCTGTATTCGCTGGTGATGGCCGAGGACGACAAGGGCATGGCCAAGGTACCCGGTGTGGGCAAAAAGACAGCTCAGCGCCTGATCCTGGAACTCAAGAGCACCTTTGCCAAGGATAAGGGCTTTGTGCCGGTCGACGTGATTCCCGGACAGGTTGCGATGCCCGTGCCCGCTGCCGCTCCCTCGGCGATCGATGATGCCCGTGCGGCACTCCTTTCCATGGGCTTTAGCCCGCAGGAGACCGATGTTGCCCTGAGCGGGTATGATGGGCAGAATATGCGTGTCGAGGATCTGCTCGGCGCGGCGCTTAAGCGACTTGGAATGGATGCGTGATGTGGGAAGCCGATGACTCTCAGGACCTGTGGGCGACGCCCGGCAACTCGCCGGCGGCATCCATGGCGCACGGCGAGCGCATGGTGGGCTCGGAGCTGACGGCCGAGGACCTCGATGTCGACCGCACTTTGCGCCCCCAGCGCCTGGACGACTACTGCGGCCAGGAGCACATCAAGCAGAGCCTGCGCGTGTTGATCGAAGCGGCGCAGAACCGTGGCGAGACGCTCGACCACGTGATTTTCTCGGGTCCTCCGGGCCTGGGCAAGACCACGCTGGCCACCGTTATCGCCAACGAGCTGGGCGCTCAGATCAAGACCACGAGTGGCCCTGCCATCGCGCGCACGGGCGACCTGGCGGCCATCCTTACTAACTTGCAGCCGGGTGATGTGCTGTTTATCGACGAGATCCACCGCCTCAACCGTTCGGTCGAGGAGGTCCTGTACCCCGCGATGGAGGACTTTGCCCTCGATATCGTGATTGGCAAGGGTCCGGCGGCGCGCTCGATTCGCCTGGATATCCCCAAGTTTACGCTGGTAGCGGCAACGACCCGCTCAGGCATGTTGACCGGCCCGTTGCGCGACCGCTTTGGCATTTCATATCGCCTGGATTACTACACGGTCGAGGAACTCGCGCAGATTGTGACGCGTTCGGCGACTATCCTGGGCGTGACGATCGACCATCCCAGTGCGCTCGAGATCGGCTCGCGTTCGCGCGGCACGCCACGTCTTGCCAACCGCCTGCTCAAGCGCGTGCGCGATTACGCACAGGTGCGCGGCAACGGCCCCATCGAGCTCGATATCTGTCGCCAGGCGCTTGAGTTCTTCGAGATCGACGAGCTCGGTCTGGACTGGATGGATATTCGCATTTTGGAGACGCTCGCTAAGACGTTCTCCGGTCGTGCCGTGGGACTTACGACCCTTGCCAGCGCGGTGGGCGAGGACCCGGGCACGCTCGAGGATGTCTATGAGCCCTATCTGCTGCAGTGCGGGTTGATGATTCGTACGCCGCAGGGCCGTCAGGCAACCCTTCGCACCTTTGAGCATCTGGGGATTGAACCTACCGTTTAGGGCGCTTTGTTTTGGCGGGCTGTTAGGCTATCGCTGGGCATCGGGTAAACATATCGCCGTTCATCGGTTATGGGCGTTTTACTATTGCGCGCCCGTGCTATGCTGAATTGGTCTTTTTCTCATTCGGTAACGAAAGGACCGCCCATGCCTACTGACATCGAAATCGCACGTTCCGTCACGCCGCTGCCCATTACCGAGGTGGCTAAGAACGCCGGCGTCGACGTAAAGCACCTGATTCCGTACGGCTTCGACAAGGCTAAGGTTGACTATTCACTGCTCAACGAGCCGACCGATCACCAGGCCAAGCTCGTCCTCGTGACCGCTATCAACCCAACGCCTGCGGGCGAGGGCAAGACCACCACGACCATCGGTCTGGCCGACGGCCTGCGTCGTCGCGGCGTCAAGAGTGCCGTGGCCCTGCGCGAGCCTTCGCTCGGCCCCGTCTTTGGCGTTAAGGGCGGTGCTGCCGGCGGCGGCTGGGCTCAGGTCATCCCCATGGAGGATATCAACCTGCACTTTACCGGTGACTTCCATGCCATCGGTGCTGCCAACAACCTGCTGGCCGCCATGCTCGACAACCATATTCAGCAGGGCAACCAGCTCGGTATTGACGTTAAGCGCATTACTTGGAAGCGCGTCGTCGATATGAACGATCGTCAGCTGCGCCACGTTATCGACGGCATTGGCGGTAAGGCCCAGGGCGTGCCGCGCGAGGACGGCTTCGATATCACCGTCGCCTCCGAGGTCATGGCAATCCTGTGCCTGTCTACGAGCATCAGCGACCTCAAGGAACGCTTGGGTGAGATTGTCGTCGGCTACAGCTTTGCCGGCGAGCCCGTCCGTGCCCGCGACCTTAAGGCCCAGGGTGCCATGGCCGCGTTGCTTAAGGACGCACTCAAGCCCAACCTGGTGCAAACGCTCGAGGGCACGCCCGCGTTTGTCCACGGCGGTCCCTTCGCCAACATCGCCCACGGCTGCAACTCTATCATGGCCACGCGTATGGCGATGCGCTTTGGCGATGTCGCCATTACCGAGGCCGGCTTCGGCGCCGATCTGGGCGCCGAGAAGTTCCTCGACATCAAGTGCCGCATGACGGGCGTTCGCCCCAGCGCTGTCGTGATCGTCGCGACCGCTCGTGCGCTGAAGTACAACGGTGGCGTCGCCAAGGCCGACCTCAACGAGGAGAACCTCGAGGCACTCAAGGCTGGCATGCCCAACCTGCTGCGTCACGTCGACAACATCCAGAACGTTTATGGTCTGCCCTGCGTGGTCGCCATCAACCGCTTCCCGACGGACACCGAGGCCGAGCTTGCGCTCATCGAGTCCGAGTGCCAGAAGCTCGGCGTCAACGTTAAGCTTTCCGAGGTCTGGGCCAAGGGCGGCGAGGGCGCGCTCGACCTGGCCGATGAGGTCATGCGCCTGATTGAGCAGCCGAGCGAGCTCAAGTTTGCCTATGAGGACGGCGCTGATGTCGCTGATGCCCTCGAGGCCGTTGCCACCAAGGTCTACCGCGCCGACGGCGTTGACTTTACGCCGGCCGCCAAGCGCCAGCTCGCCGAGCTGCGCGAGAATGGCTTTGGCAACCTGCCGGTGTGCGTCGCCAAGACGCAGTACAGCTTTAGCGACAACGCCAAGGCCCTGGGCGCTCCCGAGAACTTCCGCATCACCGTGCGTGAGCTCAAGGTTTCTGCCGGCGCCCACTTTGTGGTCGCGCTGACCGGCAGTGTTCTGACCATGCCGGGTCTGCCCAAGGTGCCCGCGGCCGAGAACATCGACGTCGACAGCGACGGCAACATCACCGGCCTGTTCTAAACCTGCTGTCCATAGCTGCTAGCCCGCCCCGCCGCGCCCACAAGGCACGGCGGGGCTTTTTGATCCTTAAGCCCGCGCATGTCTTGTAGATACCGACGGGCTTTGCCCATCATAGGCTTTTGCGCGGGTAGAATGCATGGATAACTTGATGCTTACAGGCGACGGAAAGGAAACGTTGCATGGACCAGGATAAGACGACCGTGATGGGCGGGTACGGCTCCGCACGGGCTGGCGGTAGCGCCGATGCGACCCGTGTTGTTCCCAATCCCGGTTATGTCGACCCCGCCGCGACGCAGCCTTCTGCCGAGCCCACACGAGTTATGGGCTATGGCGACGCGGCGCAGGACCCTTACGCTGCATCTTCGCAAAGCCCCTATGGCAACGCGGCGGCAGACCCGTTTGATTACGCGCCGCAGGATTCTTATGCCGCCTCGACGCCGAATCCCTATGATGACCTGCCGCAGAATCCCATTCCGCAGCCTCAGCAGACGACGTATATGCCTCGCACGGCGCAACCTCGCTACGAGTCGCGCGAGCCGTATCGCGAGTACCCCAAGTCGATTCCGCAATATGGCGAGGACGAGGAGAAGAAGCCGTCGCGTTCGTCGAGCGTGATCAAGAAGATCCTCATCGTACTGGCGATCTTCTTTGCGCTGTCGGTTGTGTTTGCCATCGTGTCGGGCATGCTCAACAAGCGAGGGAGTTCAACGGCCGATACCACTGCCGAGCAAACCGAGTTCGCCTCGTCTAGCACCGTCGATCTGAGCGATATCCCGGGGCAGTACTGGTCCAACGCCAAGAAGATCCTCAAGTCGCGCGGCGCCGATCTTTCGAATGCCGTGGTCCTGACTGATGATGGCTCAACGCCCGTCATCGATGCCAACTGGGTCGTGACGTCTGCCTACTATAACGACAGCGGCAACCTCGAAATTCAGCTCACGCACAAGAACAGCTCGGGCAGCTCGTCCGACGGCCAAAGCGGTACCGACAGCTCGAGCTCCAATACGCTGGAGGACTTGAGCAACAAGGCACAGGAGTTGGGAGGCAAGGCGCAAGAGCTGGGCGACACGGCCCAGAACCTGGGCGATACCGCTCAGAACCTGGGTGATATGGCGACGGATGCCTGGAATGCCCTGCAAAACGGCATCTCGGGCGTGCAGGGAAACTAGCGGACGAGCGGAGCGGGGCTACAACTGCTCGGCCGGACGCTCGGGCGAGCTAAAGCCCGAGTCAAACGTGACGACGCACGCGGCGTCGGGCCGGCGCTTGTGCACGATGCGCGTGACGAGTTCCAGCAGCTTCTCGTCGGAAATGTCAAAGCCGTCGGGGCGCACCAGGTCAAACGAAACGAAGCCGTCGTACTCGTGCAGATCGTGGATAGAGAGCGCGGGATCGATTTGCGCCACGCCGCGCTTGACCCAGCTGCGCAGATCGTCGCCGGTGGTGGCGATGGGGTCGCAGTGCAGCGTGATATCGATGCCCATCTGGCGCTTGATGTCGTGCTCGATGGTGTCCAGGATCTCGTGGTGCTCAAACGCGTCGCCCTCGCCGGGCATCTCCACGTGCGCGCTGGCAAATTGCCGACCGGGGCCATAGTCGTGCACCATCAGGTCGTGCGTGCCTAGGACCTGCGGATACGACATGATCTTGTCACGGATTGCCTGGACGAGCTTGGGATCAGGCGCTTGCCCCAACAGCGGGCTGATGGCATCGCGCACCAGGCCCATACCGCTGACGCAGATAAAGATGCCCACGCCCAGGCCTGCCCAGCCATCGAGGTCAAAGCCGGTCGTCTGCGAAATAAGCGCCGCCACCAGGACCGAGCCCGAGGCGATGACATCGTTTTTGGAGTCCTGCGCCGTGGCGATGAGCGTCTCTGAATCGATGCGGTTACCCAGCGCGCGGTTGAATGCCGCCATCCAGAGCTTGACGAGCATGGATGCAATCAATGCCGCCATGGAGACTAACGTGTAGGAAGTGGGGGAGGGCTTGATGATTTTGGCGGCAGACTCGAGCACCAGGTTGATACCAACGGCGCAGACCAGAACAGCGACGAACAAGCCGGCAAGGTACTCGTAGCGGCCGTGGCCATAAGGGTGCCCTTCATCGGCCGGGCGGCTGGCAAGACGGAACCCGAGCAGGCTTACGATGTTGCTCGAGGCATCGGAGAGGTTGTTGAAGGCGTCGGCGACAAGCGATACGGAGCCGGCGAGCAGGCCCGCGATACACTTGGCGAGGCATAGCGTGATGTTGAGGCCGATGCAGATAAGGCTCGCGGTAAAGCCGGCACGGGTGCGGCAGGAGGTATCGACCGGCTCGCTTTCGCTGCCGGGAACAAGCGTATGTACCAGCCGATTTACAAATAGCATAGCGGTCGTCCTCACAATCATGTTTAAGGGGATAGTGTAGCTCGCACAGGGGCGCCGTGCACCGATGCTCAGAAAATGCAGCAATGGTCTGCCGGCACTAACGAGCGAGCCTTCACGTCTGCCTGGGTGGTCCATTTTGGGCCACATGGGTATGGGCATGTGCCTGTTTGCTCGACATACTTAATGTCGACAGCCCCTGTGCAAAGGAGGACGTTTCCATGGACGAGATGTTTGCCATTAAATGCCAAAACTGCGGCGGCCCTATGTACTCGCACCAGGCTAAGCGCAGCTTTGAGTGTGCCTATTGCGGAACGGTCATCCCGTGGCAGGCGGATGCCGGGGAGCCCAAGAGCGCTTTGGGCATTCGTCATACGCCGTTGACGGTGGTGGATGGACTGCTCAAGCTCACACATGTGTCGCAACTCGAGCGCCCGGAGGACCCGGACTGGTATTTCTTCAATTCGCACTGGCGCAATCAGTCGGTCCTGGAACATCTGCTGTGGGAGGATCGCGGCACGGCGCAGGAGTTCCAAGAGGCCACGCATGTGAGCATTCCTTGTCCCTTCTGTGGTGCGTCCTTTGAGGGCGAGTCAACGCAGCGTGTGTTTGAGTGCCCGTCCTGCGGCAACAAGATTGGTGTGGCCGACTTGCTCAAACCCGGCGCATTCAGTAAGCGCCTGACCATGGGCGTGGGTGCCGAGTATGTGCCAGAGCAGGGCATTCCCTGCGAGATCTC
>CABUTH010000089.1 GCA_902494465.1 uncultured Collinsella sp. | reverse complement strand
AGTCCGAGACGCTGCATGCGACCGCGCAGGATTCCAAGAACGATGTCCTTGCCACAGGCGCCGTGCTGGCATGTGCGATTGTTTCGCAGGTGACGCACATCAATCTTGACGCATGGGTCGGCCTTGCCGTTGGCGCCTATATTGGCTGGAGCGGCCTTGAACTTATTCAAGATACGGTGAGCCCGCTTTTGGGCCAGTCACCCGATCCTAAGCTGGTCAAGCACATTCGAGACAAGATCATGAGCTATCCCGGCGTTTTGGGCGTTCACGATTTGATGGTTCACGACTACGGCCCGGGCAGGAAGTTTGCAAGTGCGCACGCCGAGATGGCGGCCGAGGCCAGCCCGCTGGAAAGTCACGACACGCTCGATAACATCGAGCAGTCGTTTAGGAACGAAGACGGCATGATTGTCACACTTCACTACGACCCCATCGTGACCGACGATCCAAAGGTGGCGAGCATGCGCTTGCGCATTCACGCCATGGCTCAGGAGATCGATAACCGCCTCTCGATTCATGACCTACGCTGTGTGCCGGGTCCTACGCACACCAACGTGATCTTTGACTGCGTGCGTCCCTCGGATCTGCAGATGAGTGCCGAAGACTTAAAGCACGCGCTGGCACAACGGGTCGAATCGGAATATCCCAAGTCGATTGCCAAGATTACGATCGACGAAGACTACGTAGGGCATACCCACGAGTAAGGCTGTGCCGGCAAAGCAGGTTATGCAGAAGGGGAGAGCATGAAGAAGCTGTATCTACTCCGCCACGGTCAGACGGAGTTCAACGTCAAAAAGCTGGTCCAGGGCCGCTGCGATTCACCGCTGACCGACCTGGGCCGCAAACAAGCGGGAATGGCAGCCGCATGGCTCAAGGGCCACGACGTTGTCCCCGACAAAGTGGTCTCTTCGCCCTTAGGCCGAGCCATGGACACAGCTCAGCTCGTCGCAACCGAACTCCTTGGCCCGGACGCAGCAGTCGAGCCCTGCGAAGGCATCATCGAACGCTGCTACGGCACCTTCGAGGAAGGTCCCCACGATGCCCTTCCCACCGACGTCTGGGATCCGGGCGAGGATTTGGTCCCCTTCGGAGGAGAAGGAAGCCGCGCACTGCAAGAACGCATGGTAGGCACCCTCACTAATCTCATGGACTCCGAGGGCATCGAAGCCCTCCTAGCAGTAAGCCACGGCAGCGCCAGCCGCCAATTCATCAAGGCTGCAGCCCCAGAGGGCTTCGAGCTCCCAACAAAACTCCCCAACTGCGCCATCATGATCTTCGATTTCGACGAAGAAGATTTGCAAGGAGAGAGCGACAGGCCCCAATGCAAGTTCACCCTCCAGCAAATAGTGGACCCTCAACAAAGTCATTAGCCTGAGCGAGCAAGGTTTAGCAGACATTAACGTGGCGTTCCCAGTGTGCGGCGGAGGGGGCGGGCCTGAGACATATTAAGGTTGTCGCGAGTTCCGCACGAACAGGAGAGCACTTAATGTGCTCTCCGTCGTGAGCAGGACTGTAGAGCAGCAACCTTAATATGTCTCAGGCCCGCCCCCTCCGCCGCACACTGGGAACGTGCCACGCACTTTACCTGCGTAAACAATGTGAGTGAAATATGAATCTCGATGGATACGCCCGCAGCCGTGTATACTAAACAGCTGTGTGAAACCAGGGGAGTATTCTGGCTGGACAAAATGCCTGCTTAATAGGGTTGTCAGGTAGTCCGGACGCAATACAAGGCTGGGGAGCACGTCGTGTAAGTAGTGGTCCTCTAGGGGCGTACGCTCGGTGGTGTACGCATTGTCCCAAGACCACGCGAGAGTTGGGATCATATCTTGATCAGCATGATTCTCGGCCGCAAGATTGGCATGACCCAGGTTTGGGACGAGGACGACAACGTCGTTCCCGTCACGGTCATCCAGGCTGGCCCCTGCGCTGTCTCGCAGGTTAAAACTCAGGCAACCGACGGCTATGATGCCGTCCAGATCGGTTTCGGCGACATCAAGGCCAAGAACGTGAACAAGCCCATGGCTGGTCACTTCGCCAAGGCTGGCGTCGAGCCTGTCCGCTTCCTTCGTGAGGTCCGCGTCGAGAACGGCGAGGAGCACAAGGTCGGCGAGGTCGTCACCGTCGCTGATTTCGCTGATGTCGAGAAGGTCGACGTCATCGGTACCTCCAAGGGTAAGGGCTTCCAGGGTCGCATCAAGCGCTGGGGTCAGCGCCGCGGTCCTATGACGCATGGTTCTCACTTCCAGCGTCACCCCGGTTCTATCGGTCAGTGCGCCTATCCTGCGCGCGTCCTCAAGGGCGTCAAGATGGCCGGTCACATGGGTAACGAGCGCGTTACCGTCAAGAACCTTTCCGTTGTCCGCATCGATGCCGAGCAGAACCTCATCTTGGTCAAGGGCGCTGTCCCGGGTGCCAAGAATGGTCTCGTCGCCATCCGTATGGCCTAAGGGCCCAGCCCATTTAGCCCAGCGTCATACCAAGGAGAACACTTAAATGGCAAAGTTTGAAGTTAAGAACAGCGAGGGCAAGAAGGTCGCCGAGGCCGAGCTCGCCGCTGAGGTGTACGGCATCGAGCCGAACATCCACGTTATGCACCACATCGTCAAGTGCCAGATGGCCTCTTGGCGTCAGGGCACCCAGTCCGCTAAGGGCCGCTCTGAGGTTTCCGGTGGCGGCAAGAAGCCTTGGCGTCAGAAGGGCACCGGCCGTGCCCGCCAGGGTTCCATCCGTGCTGCCCAGTGGCGTCACGGTGGCGTTGTCTTCGCCCCCAAGCCCCGTTCCTACGCTAAGCGTATGAACAACAAGGAGGTCAAGCTGGCTATGCGCTCCGCGCTGTCCGCCAAGCTGGCCGATGGCGAGCTCGTGCTCGTCGACGACTACGGCTTCGAGAAGCCTTCCACCAAGGCTGCCGTCGCCATGCTCAAGGCTCTCGGCCTTGAGGGCAAGCGTCTGACCATCATCGTTCGCGATGAGGACGTCAACGCCTACCTGTCGTTCCGCAACATTCCCAAGACGTTCATCATCACTGCTGACGAGGCCAACACCTACGATCTCGTCAACAACAACGCTGTGCTGATGCCCGCCGACATCGCCGCTCACTTCGGGGAGGTGCTTGCATAAATGACCGCCCACGAGATCATCATCCGTCCGATCGTGTCCGAGCGTTCCTTCTCCGGCATGGAGCTGAACAAGTACACGTTCGAGGTCGCCAAGGATGCTAACAAGTATCAGATCAAGGACGCTGTCGAGGAGATCTTCGGCGTCAAGGTCGTTCGCGTGAACACCCTGACGGTCAAGCCCAAGACCAAGCGCGTGCGCTATGTCGCCGGCAAGACCCGTTCTTGGAAGAAGGCCATCGTCACGCTGGCCGAGGGCGACACCATCGAGGTCTTTGGCAACCAGGCCTAAGACTCGCTGCTGTTGAGTGAGCTCATGCCTCCCAAATAGGGGAGGCGGGAGCTCAAGGTTTTGGGCGTATAAAATGGACACGCCCGGAACCGTGTATACGTCCGGTGTCATCGCACCCGAGGCAGAACCTCGAATCCCTGTCTGCGATGGCTAACGGATTCCTATTGAAAGGGATTGTAATGGCTGTAAAGCACCTTAAGCCGACCTCCGCTGGTAGGCGTTGGCAGACGATCTCCGACTTCTCCGAGATCACCTGCACCAAGCCCGAGAAGTCTCTTCTCGAGCCCCTGCCCAAGAAGGCCGGTCGTAACAACAACGGCCGCATCACCACCCGCCACCAGGGCGGCGGCGTGAAGCGTCGTTACCGCGTGATCGACTTCAAGCGCAACAAGGACGGCGTGCCCGCCAAGGTTGCCACGATCGAGTACGATCCGAACCGTTCCGCTCGCATCGCTCTGCTGCACTACGCTGACGGTGAGAAGCGCTACATCCTGGCCCCCAAGGGCCTCGAGGTCGGTCAGACCATCATGTCCGGTTCTGACGCCGACATCAAGCCGGGCAACGCTCTGCCCCTCGCCGACATTCCCGTCGGTACGCTCATCCACGCCGTCGAGTTCCAGCCGGGCAAGGGCGCTGCTATCGCCCGTTCCGCCGGTAACTCCTGCCAGCTGATGGGTAAGGAGGGCAAGTACGCTATCGTCCGTATGCCTTCCTCCGAGATGCGCCGCATCCTCGTTACCTGCCGCGCCACCGTCGGTGAGGTCGGCAACGCCGATCACTCCAACATCGTCATCGGCAAGGCCGGCCGTAAGCGTCACATGAACGTGCGCCCGACCGTCCGCGGTACCGTCATGAACCCTGTCGACCACCCGCACGGCGGTGGCGAGGGCAAGAACCACACCTCTGGTCGTCCCTCCGTTACCCCCTGGGGTAAGCCGACGAAGGGCCTTCGTACGCGCAAGAAGAAGAAGGTCTCGAACCAGCACATCATTCGTCGCCGTAAGAAGTAATTTCGGATACCGAGTTTTAGGAGAAAGCACTTATGAGCAGAAGTCTCAAAAAGGGCCCGTTCGTGGAGACTCGCCTTCTCTCGCGTATCACCGCGATGAACGAGGCTGGCAAGAAGGACGTCGTGAAGACCTGGTCCCGCGCGTCCACCATCTTCCCCGAGATGGTTGGTCACACCATCGCCGTCCACGACGGCCGCAAGCATGTGCCCGTGTATGTTACCGAGTCCATGGTTGGTCACAAGCTCGGCGAGTTCGCGCCGACTCGTACGTTCCGTGGCCACAAGGCCAAATAGGGGGTTAACCGTAAATGGCAACTAAGTCTATTGAAACTGAGGCCACCGAGGTTCGCGCCGTCGCTAAGTACGTGCGTGTTTCCCCCAGCAAGGCCCGCCTGGTGGTCGATCTGATCCGCCGCAAGCCTGTCGCTCAGGCCTTCGACATCCTCCACTTCTGCGACCGCGCCGTCGCCGTGGATGTCGAGAAGGTTCTCCGTTCCGCCGTTGCGAACGCCGAGAACAACAACGGTCTGCGTGCCGACAACCTGGTTGTCGCCGCTGCCTATGTTGACGAGGGTCCGACGCTTAAGCGCATCCGTCCCCGCGCCAAGGGTTCCGCTTCTCGTATTCTGAAGCGTACTTCCCACATCACCGTCGTCGTTGCTCCTCGAAAGGAGGCGTAAAGCTGTATGGGTCAGAAAGTCTACCCCACCGGCTTCCGTCTTGGCATCACCGAGAACTGGCGCTCCCGCTGGTTCGCAGAGAAGGATTACGCTAAGACCCTCGGTAACGATCTTGAGATCCGCAAGTACCTCGAGAAGCGTCTTTCCCGCGCAGCTGTCTCCCGCGTCGAGATCGAGCGCGCTGGCGACAAGGTGAAGGTCATCATCCTCACCGCTCGCCCCGGCGTTGTCATCGGTAAGAAGGGTGCCGAGATCGATACCCTCCGCACCGAGCTCGAGAAGGTCGCTGGCGTCTCCAAGGGCCAGCTCTCCGTCGACGTTGTCGAGATCAAGCGCCCCGAGCTCGACGCCAACCTCGTTGCTCAGTCTATCGCCGAGCAGCTCGAGGGCCGCGTTGCCTTCCGTCGCGCTATGCGTAAGGCTGTCCAGTCCGCCCGCAAGGCCGGCGCTAAGGGCATCCGTATCCAGTGCTCCGGTCGTCTCGGCGGTGCCGAGATGGGCCGTCGTGAGTGGTACCGTGAGGGTCGCGTGCCTCTGCACACCCTCCGTGCCAAGATCGACTACGGCACGGCTGTCGCCAGCACCACCATGGGCGCTTGCGGCGTGAAGGTCTGGATCTACCTGGGCGAGAAGCTCCCGGGCCAGCCTGTTCCCAACCCTGCACTCGAGGGCTCTTCCCGTCCTCGTCGTCGTAACTCCGAGAGGAGGGGTCAGTAGTGCTTGCCCCTAAGCGTATTCTTCACCGCAAGGTGCAGCGTGGCTCCATGAAGGGCCAGGCCAAGGGTAATACCGAGCTGCATTTCGGCGAGTTTGGTATCCAGGCTCTCGAGGCCCATTGGATCACCAACCGTCAGATCGAGGCCGCTCGTATTGCCATGACCCGCTACATGAAGCGTGGCGGTCGTGTCTACATCACGATCTTCCCCGATAAGCCCATCACCAAGAAGCCTGCCGAGACTCGCATGGGTTCTGGTAAGGGTAACCCCGAGGAGTGGGTGGCCGTCGTCAAGCCCGGCCGCATCATGTTCGAGGTCAAGGGCGTGCCCGAGGAGGTCGCTCGCGAGGCTCTGCGTCTTGCACAGCACAAGCTTCCCATCAAGACCAAGATTGTTGCTGCCAAGAACGCTGAGCAGCGCATCGAGAAGGAGATGGCTGAGGAGGCCGCTCTCGAGGCCAAGTGGGCTGCTGAGGACGCCGCCGCCGCCAAGGAGGAGAACTAATGAAGCCCGCAGAGATTCGTGAGCTCTCGGACGCTCAGCTCGTTGAGAAGCTGAAGGAAATGCGCGCCGAGCTCTTTAACCTTCGTTTCCAGATGGCCACCAGCCAGCTGGACAACACCGCTCGCGTCAACACCGTGAAGAAGGACATCGCTCGCGTCCTCACGGAGCAGCGCGCCCGCGAGATCGCAGCGGAGAAGTCCGCTGTCGCCGAGTAGGACCTAAGGAGAGAACATGACTGATTCGCGTAACTCGCGTAAGGTCCGTACGGGTGTCGTTACCTCCGTCTCCGGTGCCAAGACCATTGTTGTCACCATCACCGAGCGCAAGCGTCACCCCAAGTACGGCAAGATGATGACCAGCTCCAAGAAGTTGCACGCTCACGACGAGGAGTGCACGGCTGGCGTGGGCGATACCGTCCGCGTTATGGAGACCCGTCCTATGTCCAAGATGAAGCGTTGGCGCCTCATCGAGGTCGTCGAGCGCGCTAAATAAGCAGTCGCTCTTACGACTTGTACGTTTCCGAAGATGTGCGTATGCCTGGCTTGCATACCACGGGCCGTATAAAGGCTGCGCACCTCTCTTCGGTTCTTAGTTCGGAGGAACATCTACCATGATTCAGATGCAAACCATGCTGAACGTCGCCGACAACTCCGGCGCTCGCAAGATTCGCTGCATCAAGGTGCTTGGCGGTTCCAAGCGTCGTTATGCAGGCATCGGCGATGTGTTCATCGGTGCTGTCCAGGAGGCTACCCCTGGCGCCAACGTCAAGAAGAAGGACGTTGTCCGTTGCGTCGTCGTTCGCACCGTTAAGGAGATCCGCCGCAAGGATGGCTCCTACATTCGCTTTGATGAGAACGCCTGCGTTGTCATCAACAACGATGGTTCGCCCGTCGGCACCCGTATCTTCGGGCCCGTCGCTCGCGAGCTTCGTGACAAGAAGTACATGAAGATCGTCTCGCTCGCTCCCGAGACCCTGTAGTTAGGGGAGATATATGTATATCAAGAAGGGCGATAAGGTCCAGGTTCTCTCTGGTAAGGATCGCGGCAAGCAGGGCGTTGTCCTGCGTGCTCTCCCCGCCGAGAACAAGGTCGTTGTCGAGGGCGTTTCGGTCGTCAAGAAGGCCGTCAAGCCCAACGCTGCCAACCAGCAGGGCGGCATCGTTTCGCAGGAGGCTCCCATCGACGCCTCCAACGTCAATCTCGTTTGCCCCGAGTGCGGTAAGGTTACCCGCGTCGGTCACGAGAAGGACGGCAAGAACAAGCTGCGCGTCTGCAAGAAGTGCGGCCACAAGTTCTAAGCTGCCCGCAACAGTTAAGTTGCTAGCAAAGGCCCGGATGCCACGGCACCCGGGCCTTTTTTCTATCCCTACTCATTGGGGACAGACTTAAATGAGTGGAAGTCGCTTGGCATTCATTGGGGACAGACTTAAATAAGTGCCGTTGAAACGCCGGTAGCTGGGGACGTTCCCTATGTGCCGGCAGCTAGGTAAGTCCCTATCTGCCGGCAGTTTGGGACAGCCCTTTGATGGCTGCGCCCCCCAGAGGGGTGGAGTAATACAGCCTACTCTGTCTTTTAGGGCTTTGGTGTTCCGCTCCTTTATGTTTCACAAGGATCGTTGCATGCGCATTTACGCGCATAGGCTTGCGCGATAATGCGCATAACCGCGCAAACATCTGCCAACTATGGCTAAATAATGACCGATAAGCAAATAAGCACGCAAACACGAGCAGATACGCGCGCAATTGTGCGAGTATAGGGTTGTTAGAAATGAAGGACTTCCGATAACTCAGGAGGCACATAATGGCAGATT
>CABUTH010000088.1 GCA_902494465.1 uncultured Collinsella sp. | reverse complement strand
GGCGGCGGCGGGCTTGCTGCCAATAACGGCGCCCATGTCAGCATTTCCGGTGGCCAGATTACTGGCAATTATTCCGAGGAAGCCGGTGGCGGCGTTTACGTTACCGATGTGGGTCGAAATGACAAGCCTCGTACGGGAATGGCGTGGCTGCATATCACGGGAGGGATTATTGCCTCTAATGTAAGCTATCAATCTGAAGGTGCCGGCATTCGCGTGGGCCAGATGGTTGACGCGATGATTGGCGACGCTACGAGCAGCAAGGTCTACATTACGAATAACCATTGCATGTCTCGCTTTGACTGGGGCGGTGGCGGTATCTTCGTCCAGGGAAACTCGGATGCGGGTAAGGAAAAGACCGCTGGTAGATTATTTGTATACAACTCGTACATTAGCAGCAATACCGCTGGTGGCTATGGCGGCGGCGTAGCAGTCTGCCCCACGGGCAAGACGTTGGTAACGAACACTAACGGCACGGCAATCTTTGGCAATTCGTCTGCTGGCAGTGAGCAAAATGCCATCGAATATAAGCCGGCAGATGGCAAGTATAATAATGGTACGCCCCATCTTTCAGCTGGTGGTGCTGATGGTTTTGATAAGACTGAAGATCAAGATGCATACAATTCGAAGGTGTTTCGCGAGAACGGCCATGCCGATTTCTTCCTTGTGGCAAAGGCTGGCCATAAGGAACCGCTTGCGGCAATAATCGGCAAGATGCTCGGCGGCGAAGATGCCAAGTATCGGGGAAGCAAAGAACGCAGTGATAACAAAGAACCCAGTGATAACGACGAACTCTATGAGGCTATCACTATCCCTGCCAATGGCGGCGTGAAGATTTATCGGAGCGTCGGTCTGACTTCGGATGTCGAAGTTGGAAGTGATGAAGCGAATAAAGCACAGGATGCCGCTACAACTTTCATCACGGGCAACTATTCCTGGGACCATGGCGGTGGCATCATGTCGAATGGCGACCTGTACCTAGGCGTGCCTGCGGATACGTACGTCTACCCAAGCCTTAAGCTAAAGGCGTCAAAGGCGCTGAAAAATAAGCAAACCGAAAAAGAAGAAATGCTCACAAAAGATCAGTTTTCTTTCGCGGTTTATCGCAAGGATTCGGATACTGCGACGGCGCCTTCTTGGAAAAATGACTCTTTCAGCGATGGTGACTGCACCTTAGTCGGGTCTGCCAAGAATGACGCTGAAGGTAACATCACGTTTGACCTTGGTGAACAGTTCGTAGATAAGACTGTTGTGGCTAACAAGATTACATACTACTTGGTCGAACAGACCGGTGGAGACTCTGACATTGAGTACGACCACACTGTGTACGAGATCGAGGTGCAGCTCACGGACAACGAAACTTTGCTCATGAATGTGCCGAAGAAGGATGATTCAAGTCAGAACGTTCCGCTTTACGTCCATAACTATACGATTACAAGCGTGAGTGCGACCAGGCGCTCCGGAGGTTCAACAAAAGCGCTGGGCACTATGGAAAGAGACGGCGAAGGCTATTATTCGATTATCGACTCCAACGCGGAAAAGACCTTCACCAACAAGTACACTCCGTACACCTCCAGCGGCTCCTGGACTCCTAAGGCGACTAAGGTCGTTAAGGGTGGCGAGATGAAGGAGTTTACGCTCGAGTTTGCGAATAACCCGGACTTCAACAACGCTCAGACGGTTAAGACTTGGGTCGATGGCGACAAGTCCCAGACGCTTTCGTTCTTAAATGCGTCTGGTGAGGGGATTAAGTACTCGCTCTCTGATATCACGAAGAATCCCTTCACTGCCGGTGATCCTACGGGCCGTGGCGCTTCCAAGACCTTTACGTACTACGTGTGCGAGAAGAATGAAAGTTCGATTTTCTCGCATTACAAGTTCGATCAGTCGGTCTATAAGCTTGACGTCACGATGACGGATCAGAAAGATGGCACGATCGCTGCCACGAATGTGACCTACACCCAGACCAAGGACGCTGACGGCAACCCCATCGACGAAGCCGTTCAAACTCCGGTGAAATACAACGACGGATCCGATACTTCTAAGCCGACCTCCATCCCCACCTTCACCAACACCTACTCCACCTCTTTGCCCCTTTCTGGTATGTCGGGCGTCACTCTGACGTACCTTGCCGGCGCGGCGGTGCTTTGCGCTGCTGCGGCCTGGATGCACATTCGTCGCAAGGCGAATGCGAAGGGAGGCGAGCGTCGTGAATAAGAAAGTTTGCTCCTTCCCGATCTTGTTTGCGCTGCTTGCCCTCCTGATCGGCACCTGCGCGGTTGTGTTCCCCGCTTCCGCGCAGGCCGCGCCGACCTCGACCGGTTCCATCACGGTGAGCGGCACCGTGGCGAGCAGCTACGACGCCTACCAGATCTTTAGCGCCAACGTCGTCGACGGCGACAGCGACGCCAAGATCGCCACCGACCTCACCTGGGCAAGCGACGCCGCGCGCGACGCCGTCCTGCCTGTGCTGCACAGCGCCGGCATGCCCAATTCCCAGACCACCGCGCAGGAAGCTGCCGAGTGGCTCAACACCGATTCCCACCTTACGAGCGCGCTGAGCGCACAGCTCGCTCGTTCCCTCCAGAGCTCTGGCGCCGTGCCCGTGGCCCTCAACGCGGGCGCGACGGCCGAGCTGCCCTGCGGCTACTGGCTCATCGTCGCCGACGACGACGCCATCGCCCAAGGCGAGGCCGGCACCGCGCCGATCATGGCCCTGGTGGGCGGCAGCGCCGTCACCGTCAAGCCCAAGGCGGCGACCCCCAAGGTGTCCAAGCATGTGCTGGAGGACGGCACCGCCGCATGGCAGAAGGCCGCCGACGCCACGGTCGCCGACGACCTGTACTGGCGCCTCTCTGCCACGGTCCCGGCGGGCCTCACCGCCTACGACACCTATACGGTGCGGTTCGTCGACACCATGAGCGCGGGGCTCGACCCCTCCAAGGTCGCCGCGAGCATGCGCGTGTACGTGGCGGCGAGCTCGGACGGTGGCTTCGATGCCATCTCGGCCGGCAAGGACGGCCGCGCCGGCACCGAGCCCGCGAAGGGCTGGACCGACATCACGGCCCAGTGCGCCACCAAGGTAGCGGCCGACGGCAAGACCTTCACCGTGCGCACCGGCGACCTGATCGCCGCGCTCGGCGGGGCCGACGCCTTTACCGCGGGCGCCCGCGTGGTCGCCGTGTACAATGCGCCGCTCAACAGCGCGTGCAACCACGGCATCGCGAAGGGCAACCCCAACGAGGTCTACCTGCGCTACCCGCGCTCTCCCTTTGCCGATCAGTCCGGCGACGCCGGCTTCACCCGCACGCCGAGCGATGACGCGTGCGCCTACACCTGGGATCTCGCGCTCACCAAGCGCGGCAGCGACGGCGACAAGCCGCTTGCCGGGGCGGTCCTGAGCATCGCCGACGACCGCGGTCGCACACTGGCGGCCGACGGCACGTGGGATACGGAGGGCAAGGCCACCGTCACCACGGGCGAGGACGGCCGCGTGACCGTCTCGGGCGTGGACTCGGGCAAGCTGGAGGTTCGCGAGCTCAAGGCGCCCAAGGGATACACCGCCTTTAAGGGCACGCGCTCCGTGACGGTCAAGGCCGAGGGCCTGGACGTCGACCAGGTGGCCGCCGCCAAGCCCAAACTCACCATCACGGCCGAGTCGCCCCTGCGCGCCGACAACGCGGACGGGTCGACGGGCAGCCTGGAGGCGTCGCTCATCAACACGCCCACCGGCACACCCCCTAGCATTACCACCGGAGGCTTTATGCCCTCGACTGGCGATATGGCAATGTACGCCGCGGCCGCCGCAGCGGTCGCCGGAGCCGCGCTCATCGTGGTCGCGCTCCTGGTCAAGCGGGGAGGTGGCAGCCATAAAGAGTAGCTGGCAGCCCCACAGAGAGCGGGGCGAGACGTAGCGAAGTAGATGCTAAGACACAGACAGATGATGATCGATCGAATGAGAATCAAACGGAAAACGGAGGAAAAGAAGATGAGCATGAGCAAGAACATCGCACGCCTGGCAGTAACCGCCGGCCTCACAGCAGCGCTGAGCTTCGGTGGCGTCATGGCCCCGGTGACCATGGCGTTTGCTGATGGTGCGGCGGGCAGCATCACGATCAATAAGGTCGACGACGCCAACAAGGACAATACGTTCAAGGCCTATCAGATCTTCAAGGCCAAAGTCGTTGACGAGGAGCGCAATGGCAAGGTTGCTTCCGATATCGAATGGGCAAATGATGATATCGTTTCCAAGGTGATTACCGCCATTACGGGGTCTACCGAGTATCAGGAACTCATGAAGAAAGATCCTGCCAAGAAGCTCAAGGACGATCCCTCTGCTTCGGATGTGGCCGAGTGGCTTTCTCAAAATGTGAAAGGTACTCATGCCAGCTCGGCAGCTAGCAGCGATGGCACGCGCGTTGCTCCCGGTGACGTGCTTTATGAAATTGCAGCTGCGGTTTCAGGCAAGAAGCAAAATGTTGAGGCGGAGACCCCTGCGGGAAACCTTAAGGCGGACGAATCGTGGGCGCGTCCGGACGACAAGGGCGATGGCTATTATCTCTTCGTGCCTGATGGTCTTACGGATTCGACCAAGCCGTACACTGGCACCTCCCCGATCTTTGCCATCGTTGGCGGTAATTCCGTGGTCGTTACCGAGAAGACCAGCATTCCTACGGTCGAAAAGAAGATTCTCGATGACACTGCTGGTACGGATGCTACCAATGACGATGAGAACAACTGGAAGATTAGCGGTGATGCTTGGATCGGACAGGATATCGACTACAGGCTGACCGGTCACGTTGCGGACAATATTGCCTCGTACGATACCTATTACTATGAATTCCAAGATACGCTGAGTAAGGGTCTTAAGGTTGTAAAGAAATCCGATGATACGCCGAAGGACTTGCATGTCTATATCGTTAATAACGGCAGCAAGAAAGAGGTTGCATCAGACGCTGACAAGGGTTACAAGGCGACTGTGACCCCCGATGAGGCTAATGGAACTGAGCTCCTTAATGTTTCTTTTAAAAACCTTAAGACGGTTCAGACTGCTGATGGAGAACCGATTGAAGTTGGCGCCGCTTCCAAAGTGGTCGTGACCTACAAGGCCCAGCTCACCAAAGATGTTGAATACAAGGCTGACGGTACCACCAATGAGGTCAAGCTTGTCTATTCCAACAATCCCATGACTGATGATAAGGGCACTTCTGAGTCGGACAAGGTCACTGACTACGTCTTTGGCCTCGATGTCACTAAGACCGCTTCGGATGATCCGCAAAAGATGCTTGTTGCCGGCTTTAAGGTCAAAATGACCAAGGAGGGTACCACTCCTGTTAATGGCGAAAAATGGCTGACGGTGACTGGTGGACTCACTGACGATTCAGGTAAAGCTGGAGTGTTTAAGACTAATAAAACTGACAGCAAGGTCTTTATCCCTGGTCTTGTTGCAGGTGAGTACGAGATTACGGAGTGCGAGACGCCCGCGGGTTATAACTCCATTAGCTTTACCATTGTGGTGGCGCCTACATACAATGAGACGACCGGCGAACTGACAGGACTCACCGTAACCCCCAGCTCTAATATGGTCACTTCTAAGCTCGGTAAAAACGTTACCTCGACCAGGATTCCCATCACCATCGAGAACAAGAAGGGCTCCGGCCTCCCGCTTACCGGTCTCAACGGCGTGACCTTCACTTGGATCGCTGGTGGCGCGGTGCTGTGCATCGGCGTGGCGCACCTCATCCGCAGCCGTAAGCAGGCTGAGGAGTCCGAGCAGGAGTAACGCTCGCTCACCCATCCCTTTGGCAGGTGGGATGTGATGGCCATGAGACTTGCGGACACTTTTCTCGTCTATCCACGTTCTTGCTTTGCCATTCTCATTTCGGGGCAGACTCCGCGCTGGAGTCTGCCCCGTTTTTTTTGGGATAACGCAGCCAGCCTCCATCGTCCGATGCGGGCTTGTTCGTCATCGCGTTTCTTGACTCGTATGAGGTTCGGTTTAAGGTCCGTAGGCGCACGCGCGGTGCGGACGGTAGAAGGCATTTGCGCCGCGCGTGCAAATTAAAATGCCCGGGGTTAGAGGCCCGGGCATTTAACAACGTCGGAAACTGGTCGCCCGCGCTCCTAAGTACTTACGCGGGGTGCGTCGTTTCCTGTAGCAATTGTATCCCGAATCGCCCAGCCGATCCGGGATATTCTGAAAACGCAAACACGTCGGGCAAACCCGGACAATGCGGCCAGGCTCCGCTGGATGAGGAATTGTGTTTATAACTATCGAACAAATGTTTGCAATTATTGCGTTTAGCAGCTGCGGGTGCATGCACTCGCAGTAAAATACCCTTGCGACGCATCCCGTGCGCGGGCGGCCGACGACTCGATCGGAGGTCACCATATGCTGAAATTCCTTAACGCGCTCGCCGCCCTCGCGGCGGTGGGCTCGTTCGTCATCGCGTTTCTTGACTCGTATGAGGTTCGGTTTAAGGTCCGTAGGCGCACGCGCGGTGCGGACGGTAGAAGGCATTTGCGCCGCAACAAGCGCAAATAAGAATGCCCGGGGGTCGGATCCCGGGCATTTAACTAAAGCTGAAAACTAGGCCGCCCGCGCTCCAAAGTACTTACGCGGGGTGCGTCGTTTTCTATTGACATTGTATCCCGAATCGCCCCGCCGATTCGGGACATTTTGAAAACTCAAATGCGGGCCCATACTCGTGCTGCGCAATGCTACCAGGCTGCGTTGTCCGGCGCGGAAGCTCGCTAATCGGTTATTATTTGTTTAGACAACTTGAGTTGTAGAGGAGTGACCGGCGATGGTGCAGGGCGCCAAACATATGAAGAGCAATAACGCCGCGGACAACGGCGGCTCAAGCCCTCAGCCCAAACCTCAACCAAAGCCCAAGCGCCGTCGCAAGCGGTTGCCGCGCTGGGCCGACCGGCTCATCACCATCGTCATCATCCTTATTGGCGTGGGCCTTATGACCTGGCCGTGGATCTTGGACCGGCTCGAGGCCTCGGGCGTGTTTAACCAGATCAGCACCGTGTCCAGCACCGTGGACGCGCTGTCTGCCGAGGAGCGCGAGCGCATCCTGCTCCAGGCGCGCTCCTTTAACGAGCAGCTTGCCGGCGAGGCTACCGAGCTCCCTGTCGACCAGATCGAGCCCTACGCTCAGCAGCTCATCTTTGACCGCGACCCCATGATGAGCTGGGTCGAGATCCCCTCCATCGACGTAAGTATGCCCATCTACCACGGCACGAGCGAAGAAGTCCTTATGGCGGGCGTCGGCCACCTGGAGGGCACGAGCCTGCCGGTGGGCGGAACCTCGACGCATTGCGTGCTCACCGCGCACTCGGGCATGCGCAACCTGAGCATGTTCGACGACATCCACTCGCTGGAGCCCGGCGACCTAGTGCTGCTGCACACCATGAACAAGACGCTCGCCTACAAGATGGTGGACTCCGAGGTGGTGCTGCCCGAGGAGATGGAGTCGCTGACTATCGAGCCCGGCGCCGACAAGGTGACGCTCGTCACCTGCACGCCCTACGGCGTGAACGACCATCGCCTGCTGGTGCATTGCGTGCGTACCAAGTACAACAAGAAGGACGTCGACAAGCAAAAGTCGCTGGCCGGCCGCCACTGGGGCAAGCGCGAGTTTGCCGTGCTCATCGTGGTCGTGGCCATTGTGCTGTTGCTGCTGGACATCGTGATCCACGCGGTCCGCAAGCGCCGCAAGGCCAAGGCCTCGGCATAAGACATCGTTCGGAACCACCGCAAAGGGGGCAGGCACCTTTGTGGTGGTCGGGACTTCCAAACCATCACAACATTCGATGAAAATCTCGATTTTGGCGAAAAACATCGAATGTTGTGATGCTTTTCGTTGTGGACACGACGGTTTTCGCTGTGGGTGCGACAGTCTTCGCTGCGGGCGGGACGGTTTTCGCTATGGACGGTGCGGTTTCGCTGCAGAACCGCCAGCCCGCCGCCTACCAACCGCCGCCCTCGTTACGTTTTCGCTGCATTTGGGTAAAGCGCCTGCTCCAAGCGGCGTTGCCTTGTATACTAGAGCGGTTTATCTGTTATGCGGAAGGGAGCGCCTATGGCACTCAGCGAGAAAGACGTGCGCGGCATCGCCGAGTACGCAAAGATCGCACTGACCGATGACGAGCTCGCCCAGATGACGTCCTACAT
>CABUTH010000087.1 GCA_902494465.1 uncultured Collinsella sp. | reverse complement strand
GCATCTTATCGCCGTCTCGGGCAGCCATTTGGCAATCGTGGGGTTTGTAATCGAGGGTGTATTGCAAAAGACTCGGTGCTCACGCGGTCTTCAACGGGCGATATTGGCGATAACGCTTGTGGGCTACGCTGCTTTTACGGGCGCGTCTCCCTCGGCCGTGCGCGCGTGCTGCATGGTGTTCGCGACGCTTGTCGTAAACGGCGCGGGGCGGCGCCGGCACGGCGCATCGGCACTCTTCGTTACCATGTCCATCTTTGTGTTGCTGCGGCCGACGGTTCTGTTCGAGATGGGCTTTCAGCTTTCATGTGCCAGCGTCTTAGCCATTCTGTGCTTTTGCCCCTATGCGACCTACGCTTTGGGTGAGCTGAGTGTTCCGTCGGGCGTTGCCAGCATGCTTTCCGTCACGCTGTGCTCGCAACTGGCGACACTTCCCATTACCATTCCTGCCTTCGGTACGTTCTCGCTCATTGCTCCGCTGGCAAATGCGGTCCTCGGTCCGGTGGTGAGCGCACTGCTCGCCGTGTCGATCGTGCTGGTTCCCTTTTCGCTCCTGGCGCCGTTGCGGACTTGGGCGCTCGTTGTGCCCATGATTGCCGCCCGTTGCGCGCTGTTCTTTGAGCAGCTGTTTGCCGCCGTGCCGGGTGCATCCGTGAGCGTGCCGCCCGATAGCATGTGGATTTACCTAGTGCCGTGTTTGCTGGCGGTTCTGCTTGTCTGGTAGCCGCGTCCCCGTGCACGTCCTATGGCGGTGGGGCTTGCATGCCTGGTGCTCTTGGCTGCGATTCCGTACGTCTACTGGGATCGATTCGCTCCGCCTTCGGTGACGGTGCTCGATGTGGGCCAGGCCGATGCGATTCTTATCCGCCAGGGCGGCGCAGTGGCGCTCGTCGACTGCGGGCTCGACGAGCGCGTGGTGGCGGCGTTGGTTCGCAATAACGTGCACCATATCGATGCCGTCTTTGTGACGCATTGGGATGAGGACCACTGGGGTGGTCTGCCTGCCGTGCTCGAACAGTTTTCGGTCGGAACGATTGCCGTGGCGGCGGATGCGCTGGAGGATGCTCCTGCCGAGGTATTGAACCGACCTGGCGTGGAGTATCGGCAGGTGCGCCGTGGGGATACGGTCGACATCGGCACATTTTGCGCCCGCGTGATGTGGCCATTCGAGTCCGTGGATGGCGAGGGAAATGAGGATTCGCTTGTCCTGCTGCTCTCTTATGATCAGGAAGGCAAGGGCCTGCGTATGCTCCTCACCGGTGATGCCGAGCTCGACCAAGAACGGGAATTCGTGCAGGAGGTGGGGGATATCGATGTCCTTAAACTTGGGCATCACGGCTCTAAGGTTTCAGTTGATGGTGAGTTGCTGGACGTCCTGAAGCCCGAGCTTTCCCTCGCGAGCGCGGGCGAGGGGAATCGATACGGCCATCCGTCCGATGCCTGCATCGATGCCGTTAAGGAAACGGGCGGCGTTTTCGCGTGCACTATCGAACACGGTGACATTACCGTCACGCCGACTGCGAATGGCTTTGCGATGCGATGCCAGCAACCGTGACGACGTCGTTGGCGTGTGGTGGGCCCCTGGGCTAGAATGGCACGGAACGAATACGAAGGCCCGCGGGAGGGGAGCGCAATGTCCGAAACCGGTTTGCTGCCGGCATATCTGATCGTCGGTACCGACGGAGTCAAGCGCGATCACGCCGTCTCGCGTATGAAAGCGCGTCTGGAAAAGTCGGGTATGGTCGAGTTCAACCTCGACGAGCGCGACATGACCAAGGACCCCGATATCGAGTCCATTATCGGATCGCTTAACACCTTTCCGATGGGTAGTGAGTTTCGCCTGGTAATCCTTGACGGCTGTTCAAAGCTCGCCAAGGCGGTCTCGGAGCCGCTCGTTGAGTATCTGGCAAGTCCTAACCCCACAACGGTCTGCCTCATCATCGCCGACTCGCTTGCCAAGAACACGCGCCTGTATAAGGCGATCGCCAAAATCGACAAGAAGGCCGTGATCGATTGCTCCGGCACCAAGCGCTGGGAGTTACCGCGCCGCGTGCAACAGATGGCGACGCAGCACAGCAAGTCGATCTCGACGGCGGCCGCCGAGGAACTCGTCTCGCGTTCGGGTGAAAACACTCGCATGCTCGATAACGACTTGGCTAAGCTTGCCCAGATGGTCGAGGCGCCGCAGATTGAGCTTGCCGACGTTGAGCGCTGGATTGTACGTACGGCCGAGGTTCAACCCTGGGACTTTCTCAATGCGGTCTCGGCCCGTGACATGCGACGCTCTCTCGAGCTCTTCAATCTACTGCCCGCCAAGAGCTACGTGTGGACTTACACATTGCTGTGCGGCCGCATCCGCGAGCTTATCGTTGCCAAGGCGCTCGATGCGCGCGGACAGGGTCGTGAGTTGGCCGCAGCACTTAAGCTCCAGTCCTGGCAGGTCAAGAATCACCTGACCTGGGCACGTCGCTTTTCGATGGCAGAGCTCGTTGCCGCGCTCGAGGGCGCGGTCGATGTGGAGCTCGCGCTGAAGGGTTCGGCCGATTCTCAGACCGCGCTTTTGCTCTGGATTACGAACATCTTGAGAAAATCGTGATGATACCTGCCTATTTGACAAATTCGTTCTATCCCTTTGAGGGGGAGCGTGCTATAGTAGGCGCTTGCATGACCTCACCGTGTCTCAGAGGTGTCATACATTTTTTGCAAGGAACTCGAAAGGAACTCCAGAAGTGGCAAACATCAAGTCTCAGAAGAAGCGTATCCGCACCAATGAGGCAGCTCGCATGCGTAACAAGGCTGTCAAGTCCGAGCTCAAGACGCTGACCAAGCACGTCCAGTCCGCCGTCGCCGAGGGCGACGCCGAGAAGGCCCAGGCTGCCCTCAAGACCGTCACCAAGCGTCTCGACATGGCTGCCGCCAAGCATGTTATCCACAAGAACCAGGCTTCCAACCGCAAGTCCGGTCTTGCCAAGCTCGTGAACAGCATCAACGCCTAAGTTGTAAATTTCACACCACACAGATTACGCGCATAAATGGAGCCTGTTTTATGGAACAGGCTCCATTTTTTGTATCGCTCGGGTAAGATAGTCCGCATGAATACTTCAATTGACATTTCCCACATCCGCAACTTCTCAATTGTTGCGCACATCGACCATGGCAAGTCCACGATCAGTGACCGTATCCTCGAGCTCACCCATACCGTTGACGAGCGCGACATGGAGTCGCAGCTGCTCGACACTATGGATATCGAGCGCGAACGCGGCATCACGATCAAGTCCAACGCCGTCCGCGTGTCCTATGACGCCGACGACGGCGAGACGTATCAGTTCAACCTCATCGATACGCCGGGCCACGTGGACTTTACCTATGAGGTCTCGCGTTCGCTGGCCGCCTGCGAGGGCGCGGTGCTCGTCGTCGATGCCACCCAGGGTGTCGAGGCGCAGACCGTCTCCAATGCGACGCTCGCCATGAACGCCAATCTGGACATTGTGCCGGCCATCAACAAGATCGACCTGCCCTCGGCCCATCCCGATGAGGTCAAGACCGAGCTCGAGGATGACTTGGCGATTCCTGCCGATGATGCCGTGTGTGTCTCGGGCAAGACCGGCGAGGGCATCCACGATCTGCTGGAGTCCATTGTCTTTTTGATCTCTCCGCCCAAGGGCGATGCGAACGCGCCGCTCAAGGCACTCATCCTGGATTCGTACTTCGACGAGTATCGTGGTGTCGTCGCCACGGTGCGCATCTTTGACGGTTCCATCAAAAAGGGCGATACCCTGCGCATGATGCAGGCAAAGGGCGACTTTTTGGTCGATGGCGTGGGCGTCAAGCGTCCCGCCGAGACTCCGGTCGATGCGCTGACGGTCGGCGAGGTGGGCTACGTGGTCACGGGCCTGAAGGACCCCGAGGCCGTGCGCGTGGGCGATACCCTCACGTGGGCGTCGAATCCCTGCCCCGAGCCGCTTCCCGGCTACCGCGAGGCCAAGCCTATGGTCTATACGGGCCTGTTCCCGATCGATAACAAGGACTACGAGAACCTGCGTGACGCGCTTGATAAGCTGCACGTCAACGACCCGTCGTTGGTGTGGGAGCCCGAGACCTCGGTGGCGCTTGGCTTTGGCTTCCGCGTGGGCTTCCTGGGCCTGCTGCACATGGAAGTCGTTAAGGAACGCCTGGAGCGCGAGTTCAACTTGGACCTCATTGCCACGAGTCCCTCGGTCGACTATCACGTCTACAAGACCGACGGCGAGATGATCGATGTCCGCAGCCCGCAGGACCTTCCCGAGGCCACGCGTATCGAGCGCATTGAGGAGCCGTACCTCAAGGCAAAGATCATCTGTCCGCCTGAGTACACGGGCGCCGTCATGCAGCTCGCCATCGAGCACCGTGGCGTCACGACTGACATGATTCATCTCACGAGCAAATCGGTCGAGATGCGCTTTGACATGCCGCTCGCCGAGCTCATCCTGGACTTCTTTGACCAGCTCAAGAGTCGTACCAAGGGCTATGCCTCGCTTGACTACGAGTTCAACGAGTACCGTCCCTCCGAGCTTGTGAAGCTCGATATCTTGCTTTCGGGCGATGAGGTGGACGCGCTGTCGTTTATCGTGCACAAGGACAAGGCCTATGGCCTGGCCCGCGGTCTGTGCGACAAGCTCAAGGAGATCATCCCGCGTCAGCTGTTTGAGGTGCCCATCCAGGGTGCTATCGGCAACAAGATCATTGCCCGCTCCACCGTCAAGGCGTGTCGCAAGGACGTGCTTGCCAAGTGCTACGGCGGCGATATCTCGCGTAAGCGCAAGCTGCTCGAGAAGCAGAAAGAGGGCAAGAAGCGCATGAAGGCCATCGGATCGGTCGAGGTCCCGCAGGAGGCCTTTATGGCGATCCTCAAGGTGGACGAGTAGGTCTATGGCGCTTTCTGAATACAGCAAGCGGCTGCTGGGCGCCTATGCCGAGCAGCCGTTCCTTATGGCTCCCATGGCGGGCGTGACCGACCCTGCCTACCGCATCATGTGCCGCCGTCGCGGTGCCAACCTTGCCTACAGCGAGATGGTGAGCGTGGCGGGCCTTGCCTATGCCAGCAACAAGACCTGGCGCCTGGTGCTACCGGCCGACGAGGAGCAGCAGATTTGCGTGCAACTCTTTGGCTCCAAGCCCGATCAGTTTGCGAGCGCCGTCGCTGCCGTCGAGGAGCGCGTTGGCGATCGCCTGTCGCTCATCGATATCAATATGGCATGCCCCGCCCGCAAGGTTGTTACCAAGGGCGAGGGCTCGGCGCTCATGCGCACGCCCGACCTGGCGGAGAAGATCGTCGAGGCCACGGTGGGCGCGGCGCACGTGCCCGTGACCGTCAAGATTCGCAAAGGCTTTTATGCCGAGGACCGCAATGCCGCGACATTTGCCCAGATGCTCGAAGGCGCCGGTGCCGCCGCGGTGGCGGTGCATGGCCGCTGCGCCACGCAGCTCTATACGGGCCAGGCCGATTGGTCGGTCGTCGATGAGGTTGCCGATGCTGTCGAGATTCCCGTGATTGGTTCGGGCGATGTGTTCTGCGCCGAGGATGCCGCGGAGCATCTGCGCAGTTCTGGTGCCAGCGCGGTGTTTATCGCGCGCGGCATCTACGGCAATCCGTGGGTGTTCGGTGATGCTCGCGCCCTTGCGCTCGATGGCATGCCGGTGCCGGCGCGCAGCTCCGTTGAGCGCCTAGACGCCCTGCGTGAGCACCTAACGCTGACGCATGAGCTCCTGCCGCTCATGTCGCGTGCCCGTACGTACGCAAGCTGGTACTTAAAAGGCATGCCCCATGCCGCCGCTTGGCGTGCCCATGTGGTGCGCTGTTCCACTTACGAGGAGTTTATGGCGCTGGTCGATGAGATCGAGCGTGATGTGGTGGCCTGCGAGGCCGCCCTTGCCGCTGGCAAGTCGGTGCCTGCTCATCCGCTGGAGGCCTAATAGTGGCCGTTACCGCGCTGTACGTGCACGTGCCGTTTTGCGCCCAAAAGTGCCGGTACTGCGACTTTGACTCGCGCAGTTTTGCTCCGTGCGATCTGAGCGCTGCACTCGATGCCTATTTTGAGCAGTTGTTCGCGCGCCTCGATGCTTTTGGCAAAGCTGGGGCCTTTGACCAGATCCGCACCGTCTATGTTGGCGGCGGTACGCCGGCGCTGGCGGGGGAGCGCTTGGTGGAGCTGGCGCGGCGTATTCGTGCGTCGTGTGCCCCCGTTGAGTTTACCTGCGAGGCCAATCCCGAATCGCTGACCGCCGAGCTTGCCGCTGCGCTTGCCGAGGCGGGTGTCACGCGCATCTCTCTGGGCGTGCAAACCCTCGACAATACCGAGCTGGCTGCTATTGGCCGCATTCACGATGTTAATCGGGCACTTGCGGCTATCGCGACGGTGAAGGACGCTGGCCTCGATGTGTCGTGCGACCTGATGTGCGGCCTTCCCGGGCAGACGGCCGCAAGCTGGCGGAGCACGCTCGATGGCGTGTTGGCGGCGGCGCCTCATCATGTGTCGGTCTACCCGCTCACGCTCGAGGAGGGCACGCCACTCTATCGCATGGCGTGCCGTGACGAGTCGCTCGAGCCCGACGAGGATTTTCAGGCTTCGTGCATGGACGCGGCGCGTGAGCGCCTGGGTGCGGCCGGCTATCATCCGTATGAGGTGGCAAGCTACGCGCTCGACGGCCATGAGTGCGCCCATAACATTGCCTACTGGACCGGACGGGGCTACCTGGGCCTGGGTCGTTCTGCCGCGGGCATGCTCGACGACGAGGATTTCGACCGTCTTGCAGGTTTGTTCCCCGGCGTGTCTTCTCGAGGCGATGCGTACCGCGTGCGTCTGGTGCAACGTGACGATGACGCGACGGCGTTCGAGGCCGAATATCTGTCGCAGCGCGAGGCTGCGGCCGAAGACCTGATGCTCGCCTGTCGCATGACGCGCGGTGTTGCGTCCGACCTGTTGGCTCGTGCAGCTTGCGTCTTCCCAACGGGCGAGCTGGCAGCTGCCTGCGATCGCGCGCTCGAATTGGGTCTTGCCACTTGGGTGCCCGAGACGCTCGGGGTCCATGAGGGACCCTTTACTTCGGCAGATGTCGTCGCGGGCCATGTTCGAGCTCGTCTGGCGCCGACCCACCTGGGCTGGCTCGATGGAAATGTTCTGTTCGAGCTGTTTTGGGATCTAGCTTAGGCCGCTCGGGTAGAATTACCGGAATATATACGCTGCTGTGAGCAGGAGGTTGCCGCGCATGGCGACGATGAACGAAAAAGATTACTACGAGATTCTGGGTGTCTCCAAGGACGCCACCTCGCGTGATATTCAAAAGGCCTTCCAGCAAAAGGCTCGCAAGCTCCATCCGGACGTCAATAAAGAGCCGGATGCCGAGGAAAAGTTTAAAGAGGTTTCCGAGGCCTACGCCGTGCTTTCGGATGAGCAAAAACGTGCGCGCTACGACGCCATGCGTTCTGGCAATCCCTTTGCCGGTGCTCCTACGGCTTCGCCCTATGGTGGCGGCTACGCCGGCAGCACGGGATATGGCAATCCCTTTGAGGGCGGCTTTCCCTTTGGTGGCGCCTGGGGCCAGCAGCGTCGCGGCCAGGCTGCCTACAATCCCGAGAACGGCGCCAACGTGGTCGTCGATATCAAACTCGACGCCAAGGAGGCCAAGGGCGGTGCCCGCAAGACCGTCCGCTACACGCGCTTCGATACCTGTAGCAACTGCGGCGGCTCGGGCTCCGTTTCGTCTGAGCATGCCCATACCTGCCCGAGCTGCGGTGGCCGCGGCCACATCGACGTCGACCTGTCCTTCCTGTTTGGTGCGGGCACGTTCCAGTCGGTCTGCCCCGAGTGCGGCGGTTCCGGTAAGGTCGTGGCCGACCCCTGCCCCGATTGCGGTGGCAGCGGGCGAACCCGTGTGACCTCCGAGCAGACGATTGAGTTTCCTGCCGGCACGCACGATGGCGACGAGGTCCGCATTAGCGGCATGGGCCATGCTGGCACTAACGGTGCCGCGGGCGGCGACCTGGTCGGCCGCGCCCATGTTGAGGCCGAGCGCTTGGAAGGCAAAGCTCGTACCGGTTTTTACCTGATGGGCATCGTGGCGCCGTTTTTGGTACTCTCGGCCATCTCGGGTGTGTTCTCTGCCTTTGCCGTGATGTGCTTTATTCCGTTTACCATGGGCCTGTTCATGGTGCTTTCGGACGGCGTGCTTCATCGCAGCTTGCTGTGGTGGAAGCGCGGTGCGATGCAGTTTG